>NZ_JBINJD010000060.1:0-29034 GCF_043951915.1 Alienimonas sp. DA493
GGCGAACCGGACCGCGGGCGGACTGAACGGCGCCCCCCAATTCAGTTGTCGGCGCGGGGGCGGGCGCAACAGGATCGCGGGTTCCCTCCCCGATCCGGTTCCGCACGATGTCCGTCCCGGTCTCCCCCTCTCCGCGTGACGCCGCGTCGCCGCGCGACCCCTCCGAGGGCGTGCTGCGGCGCGCGGGCGTCGCCGCGGCGCTCGCCCTGCTGGCCGTCGGCGGCCTGACGGCCGTGCGGCCCGCGGCCTCCGCCCAACCGCCGACGCCCGGCGAGCGGGGCCTCGACGCCCTCCGGCAGGCCGACGTGCTGGAGGAAGACGGCGTGGACGCGACCCCGCCGGCGGCCGTCGCTGGCCCGCCGGTGACGCTCGGCGGCGCCCCCGCCGACGACCGCGCCCCGGCCGCCCTGCTGCCGGCCGACGGGGCCGTCGCGTTCGTCCAATGGGCCGGCACGGCGAAGGCCGGCCCGGCCTTCACGGAGACCGCCGCCCATAAAGCCCTCATCGACAGCGGCCTGCTGCCCGCCGTGAAGCGGTCCTTCGGCGCCGTCTGGCAGAAGGGCTTCGAGGAGGCGCGCAAAGCCGTCGAACAGGCCGCCGGCGGCGGCGGGGCGGACTTCGACGAAATTCAAATCGAAATCAACGAGCCCGCCGACGGGATCGAGGTCGAGCCGCTCGAGGAAGAGCCGTTCGAGGAGCGGATCAGAGAGATTGAAATTCAGGAGGAGGCCTTCGCCCCGCCGCAGGAGTTCCAGCTCGAACCAATTGAGGAGAACCCCGAGGCCTTCCAGGCGGACGGCGTCGTGGTGGAGGACGGCGACGCGGCGGGGGCCGTCCCGAATCCGCGGCCGGAGGCGTTGGCGGCGCTGCAAAACCTGGGCGAGGCGACGCTGACCGGCGGGGCGACCGTTTCGGTGCACCTGCTGGAGGGGCCGCCGCTGCCCAGCGTGTTCGTCGTGCTGCCCGGCGCCGCGGACGCCGCCGAGGCGGTCCTCTCCCAGACCTCCGTTCAGGAGCGGGAGGCCCTCGGGCTGCGGCAGGAGGACGTGAACGGGGTGAGCGTGACCGTCGGCAACGTGCCCGGGGCGCCGCCCTTCTTTAACTTCGGCCTGTGGCGGGTCGGGCCGCACCTGGTCGGGGCGATCGGCCCCGGGGCCGTGCAGCGGGGCGTGGCGGTGACGACCGGCGACGCCGCCGCGATGAGTTCGCTGCCGCTGGCCGAGAACACCCCCGCCGACGCCCTGCTGGCCGGCTGGCTGGACTTCGCCGCCGTCGCCGACCGCTTCGGCGAGTTCCCCGCCTACGAGGCCGACTGGCGGCCCGGCGGGCAGGTGACCGTCGGCGAGATTCTGACCGCCTTGGGGCTGGACGCGCTCGAGGGCGTGCGGGGTTCGCTCTCCGCCGACGGCGAGGCGCTGCGGTCCGAGGGCGAATGGCTGCTGCGGGGCGAGGCCCGCCGGCTGCTGGCGGCGCTCGATCCGGCGCCGATGTCGCTGGACGATCTGCCCCCGCTGCCGGCGGAGGTGAAGTCGTTCGGGGCGACCTCGGTGGACTTCGCCGCAATCTACGACGGCCTGATCGACGCCGCGGGCGCCCTGGCCGAACTGCAACGCCCCGAGAGCCGAGAGCGGGCGATGCTGGAGAACGCCCCGACCGTGTTGAACAACGCCGCCGGATTCGACGTGCGGGCCGCGTTGTTGGAGCCGTTGGGCTCGGTGACGGCCGTGTACGGCGACCCGTCCGACGGCGGGCTGTTCGGCCTGGGCGGAGTGGCGGCGATCGCCGTGGACGACGCCGCGGAGTTGAGGGCCGGGCTGGCGGCGGCGGCCGACCGCGTGCTCTCCCAGGCGCCGCCGGAGGCCGGGGAACAGGTGCGCGTCTCCGTGCAGCGGTGGGCCGGGACGGAGGTCACGACCGTCTCCGTCGCGGGAATGTTCCGTCCCAGTCTGGCGGTGACGGACGACTGGCTGGTGCTCGCCCCGTCGCCGCAGGCCGTGGCCGCGTTCCTGCTGCGGGCCGAGGGCACGCTGCCGAAGTGGGAACCGACGGGGCGCTGGGAGGAGCCGTTCGGCCGCGTGCCGGCGGAGTTCACCTCCCTGTCGGCCGTCGACCCCCGCCCGGCGGCGCAGTTCCTGAACAGCTTGATCGGCACGCTGCTGCCGCCGCTCGACCACTTCGCCGGCGGCCCCGCGGACACGGCGCTCCCGCCGACCGAACTGGTCACCGGGCCGCTGTTCCCCAACGTGAAGTGGGCCACAAACACCGGCGAGGGCGTGCGGAGCGTGGGGTACTCCTCCCTGCCGACGCCGATGGCGCTGAACAGCGGCGGCTCGTTGTCCACGGTGGCGACGCCGGCGATCCTCGCGGGGCTCCTGCTCCCCGCGGTCCAGCAGGCCCGGGAGGCGGCCCGGCGGACGCAGTCGGCGAACAACCTCAAGCAGTTGGGGATCGCGGCGCTGAACTATCACGACGCCTTCAACACCCTGCCCCGCGGCACCGTGGAGGGCACGGACCTGCCGCCGGAGAAGCGGCTCAGCTGGGTCGCCGGCCTGCTGCCCTACATGGAGCAAGGCGCCCTCGCCGAGCGACTCGACCCGAACCAGGCGTGGAACCAGGGGCCGAACGACTTCGCCGCCCGGCTCGTCGTCCCCACGCTGGTGAACCCCAGCGTGCCGGGCGGGGAGACGACCGAGGAGGGCTACGCCGCGACGCACTACGTCGGCATCGCCGGCGTCGGGGCGGACGCCGCGACCGCGAAGCGGCACACGGACAAAACGGGGATCTTCGGCTACGACCGGGCCACGAAACTCTTCGAGGTCACCGACGGGCTGTCGAACACGCTGATGTACGGCAGCGTGCACGAAAACGTCGGTCCGTGGGCCCAGGGCGGCCCCTCCACCGTGCGGGCCCTCACGCAGCAGCCCTACGTCAACGGCCCGGACGGCTTCGGCGGGCACCCCAACGGGACGAACTTCTCGTTCGGCGACGGCAGCGTGCAGTTCATCTCGGAGAACATCGACCCGCAGGTACTCGAAGCGCTGGCGACCGCCCGCGGCGGGGAGGTCGTCGACTGGGACGTGGTGGAGTGAGGTCGCATGCCGCTTGCGGCTTCGCGGGGGCGACCAGTTCTCCGGCCCCCGCGAAACCGCAAGCGATCCTTGGGCCCGTTACATCACGTCTTTGAGCGCGTCGAGGATCGCCCCGGCGTCGTTGGCGACGGGGATCGGGGCGTTGGAGAAGGCCCGGTCGCCGCGGTGATAGTTCACCGTGGCGTCCGGGTCCTTTAATTCGTGCCCGGTGAGGATGCCGACGACGCGGTCGCTGGGGGCGATCACGCCCTCGGCCCGCAACGCTTTAATGCCGGCGACGCTGGCGGCGCTGGCCGGCTCGCAGCCGAAGCCGCCGGCGCCGACCTGGGCCTTGGCGTCGAGGATCTCCGGGTCGTGGGCCTCCCGGACGACGCCGTCGGTGGCGTCCAGCGCCCGCAGGCATTTATACAGGTTCACCGGGCGGTTGATCTGGATCGCGCTGGCGAGGGTGTCCGCCCGGCGGTTCTCGGCGTCCATCTCGCCGTAGAACTTGCCGACCAGTTCCTCGTCCGGCGCCCCGCCGTTCCACCGCAGGCCGTCGTGCTCGTAGAGGCGGAACAGCGTGTTCGCCCCGGCGGCGTTGATAATGGCCAGCCGCGGCAGGCGGTCGATCAGGTTCAGTTTTTTTAATTCGATCAGCGCCTTGCCGAACGCGCTGCTGTTCCCGAGGTTCCCGCCGGGCACGACGATCCAGTCCGGGACCTCCCAGTTCATCCCCTCGAGGATGCGATAAATGATCGTCTTCTGCCCTTCCAGCCGGAAGGGGTTCACGGAGTTGCACAGATAAATATTGGCGTCGCGGCAGACCTCCCGCACCCGCAGGAGGGCGTCGTCGAAGTCGCCCTCGATTTGCAACGTGACGGCGCCGTAGTCCAGCGCCTGGGAGAGCTTGCCGAAGGCGATCTTGCCGCTGCCGACGAACACCACGCATTTAAAATGCCCGGAGGCGCCGGCGTAGAGGGCCAGGCTGGCGCTGGTGTTTCCCGTGCTGGCGCAGGCGGCCAGCTTGGCGCCCACCATGCGGGCGTGGGTGCTGGCGGCGGTCATGCCGTTGTCTTTAAAACTCCCGCTGGGGTTCAGCCCCTCGTATTGCAGGTGCAGGCAGCCCTCGTTCAACCCGCAGTATTTGGCGACGGAGTCGCTGCGGCGGAGCATCGTCTGCCCCTCGCCGACGGTGACGATCTGCTCGTCCGGGGCGAAGGGCAGCAGTTCGCGGAACCGCCACACGCCGGAGAAGTCCAGCGGGTTGTTGCGGGTCGCCCAGCGCTTCTCGAACCATTTCAGGCTGTCCGGCACCGGCACGCGGTCCCAGTCGTATTCGATGTCCAACAGCCCGCCGAGCGGCTTGCAGGTCGGCAGGACCTCCGTGAGGTCGAACTCGCTGGCGTCGGCGGGGGCGGCGGGCGTCTGGTAGGCGAGGGGGGACAAGGCGGACGGGGGGAGGCGGAAGGCGGACGGGGCGAACGCCGACAGCCTAACCCATCCCGTCCCCTCCGCCCTCCGCCTTCTCGCTTCCGCCTTCCTCCGTGACGCGGCCGAGGTGCACCACGCCGTCGCCGCGGTGCACGAGGGGGTTGTTGGCCCGGGCGATCACCACGCCGTCGAAGGGCGCCTTCAAGGCGCTGCGGTTGCGGCCGAAGGCGTCGGCGATGCCGCCCAGCCGGTCGCCCTTCGCCACCCGCTCCCCGAGGTTCGCGATCGGGCGGAAGATGCCGCTGCGTTTGGCCCGCACCCAGACGGAGGACGGCACGCGGATCGACGGCTCCGGGCTCTCCGGCCGCTTCGCCTTCGCCTGCTCGCTGCGGGGGGGCAGCATGTCGAGGGCCCGCAGGACGTTCAGCGCCCCGCGGACGCCGACCTCAATGCACTCCCCGTTGAACCGCTGCGGCTCCCCGGCCTCGTAGAGCAGCACCGGCTTGCCCAGCGCCGTGGCCGCCGCCCGCAGGCTGCCGTCCCGCACGCCGGAGTGCATCGTGATCGGGGCGTGGAACGCCTCGGCCAACCGCAGCGTCTCCGCGTCCTCCAGGTTCGCCCGGATCTGGGGGAGGTTGAACCGGTGATCGCTGCCGGTGTGCAGGTCCAGGCCGACGTCAGCGTGGGCGACGATCTCCGTCATCAACAGGTGGGCCAGTTGCGAGGCCAGCGATCCGTGCGGCGAGCCGGGGAAGGAGCGGTTCAGGTCCCGGCGATCCGGCAGGTAGCGGCTGCGGGCGTTGAACCCGAACACGTTGACGATCGGCACCGCCAGCACCGTGCCCCGCAGCGTGTCGCAGGCGATCTTGGCGAGCACCCGGCGGATCACCTCGACCCCGTTCAGCTCGTCCCCGTGGATGGCGGCGGTCAGCCAGACGCAGGGCCCCGGGCGGGTCCCGCGGACGATCTCCACCGGCACGCTGAGCCAGGTTTCGGTCGCCAACCGCCCGACGGGCATTTGCACGTGCGTGCGGGCGCCGGCGGGGCAGACCGTCCCGCCGACGGTCAGCGGCGACGCCGCGGGGCCGTCCGGGAGCGCCGGCGCCGCGGCCGGGGCCGTGACGTCCTCCGGCGCCGGGTCGTCCGGCGGGGCGTCGGGCCCGTTTTCGGAGGAATCGTCGCCGGCGGGGGCGCTCATCGCTTCGTCTTGGGGCGGCGGCCGCCGAGGTAGCTCTGGGCGGGGTCGACGACGAACCGTCCCCGCAGGGCCTCGCGGCCCAGCAGCATCCGAAAGCCCATCGCGTCCCGGTTGGCGAGCGTCAGTTCCAGCGGGAAGCGTTTCCCGCAGACCACCGCGTGGGTGAGGATCACGGGCCGCTCCTGAATGTGCCCGTTGCTGCTTTTGACCTCCCGCACGCCCAGCAGCTCCGCCTCGCAGAGCACCGCCCGCTTGGCGGACTTCTGGCGGGGATGCAGGGTGAACCGGACGAGGTCCACCCCATCCCGCTCGAAGATCTCCACGTCGAAGGCGTGCACGCTGCTGGTACGGGCGCCGGTGTCCACTTTCGCCTTGATGCGGGGGCTGCTCAGCGGGTCGGCGGCCTGGGCGGGGTCGGCGGGCAGCTCCGGCAGGGCGACCCACTCCCGCCAGCCGACGGCCGGGCGGGCGGCGGGCTTGGCGGCGGTGCTGGGCCGGGTCGCGGGGGCTCCGTCGGGTCCGGGGGAGGAGCCGGACGCCGCCGGGCCGGGGGAGGAAACAGGGTCGATCATGCCGCTGGGCAGCGTATCGCGCCGCGCGGGTGATTGTCGCGGGCGGGGGGGCGCGACTACAGTGGACAACCCGCCGGCGCTTGCTGATCCGACGGACGCCGCCCGTCGGCCGTCCGTCGCGTTCCCGAGCGCCCTTCCCGCGGCACGGACGTCGCCCCCGCCCCCCGCTCCGCCGCGTCTCCTCGGACGCGACCGGCCCCTCATCTTCCAAGGCGCTTCCCGTGCTCTGCTGCCCCGCCGCCCGCCGTTCACTGTTCGCCGGCCTCGTGCTGGTCGCCGGCCTGACCGCCGGCGCCTTCGCCGCGGCGAGCCCGGCCGCCGCGGGCCCGCACACCGATCAGAAGCTCGACACCGTACTGGATCACAAGGTGCAGTCGCTGGACGGCGCCGAAGTCGACCTCGCCCAGTATCGGGGCAAGGTGGTCCTGATCGTCAACGTGGCCAGCCAGTGCGGCTTCACCAAGCAATACAAGCCGCTGGAGGAGATCTACGAGAAGTACCGCGACCGGGGCTTCGTGATCCTCGGCTTCCCCTGCAACCAGTTCGGCGGCCAGGAGCCGGGCAGCCCCGCGGAGATCGCCGCGTTCTGCGAGAAGAACTACGGCGTCGAGTTCCCGCTGATGGGCAAGATCGAGGTGAAGGGTCCCAACGCCTCCCCGCTGTACGAGGAGCTGACCGCCGAGGGCACCACCGACGATCCCGGCCCGGTGAAGTGGAACTTCGAGAAGTTCCTCGTCGGCCGCGACGGCCGGGTGATCGAGCGGTTCCGCAGCCAGGCCTCCCCGGACAGCAAGGCGGTGGTCTCCGCCATCGAGAAGGCGCTGAAGGCCGAAGCCCCCGCCGACGCGGCCGACCCCGCCGCGGCGGAGTGACCTGACGAGGAGCGGAGCGACCTGACGGCGCGTGGCCGGTTCTGACGCGGTCGGTTCTGACGCGGCCGGGGCTCCGGCGAACGCTCCGGCGCCGCCGCGAACGTCCGCACAACCCGCGAACCGACGAAAAGGATCGCGGTTTTTTCCGCACGGCGACAATTTTCACCGATCCGCAACGCCGTGGAACAAGGCGATCCGGCCGCTCGATCGGCCGAAGCAGGGCCTCCGCCCCTTGACAAGGGGTCGGTCCGACGTTCTGCTGAATGGAACAGCATTCGGCGATGCGTCCCTCGCCTCCCCGGCGGAATGCGTCGCGACGGCCTGTTCAGGTCGGCTGTCCCCCCCCTCACCCACCGCGGCCGCGTTCGTCGTCGGCCCGGCCCCGCCCCAGACGGAGTTTGCAGATGCCCCTTTCTCGTGCACGCCGGTGCGCCGGCCCGTCCCGCCGCGACTTTCTGCAGGTCGGCGCGATCGGCGGCCTCGGGCTGACCCTCCCGGGCTTCCTCGGGATGCAGGCCGCGGCCAAGGCCGATCAGGTCCACTTCGAAAGCGTCGAGGGCCCGGCGAAAGGCGTCATCTACATCTACCTGCCCGGCGGCGCCGCCCAGCAGGAAACTTGGGACCCCAAGCCGCTGGCCCCCGCGGAGTACCGCGGCCCCTTCGGCACCGTCAAGACGCCGATGCCCGGCGTGGAGTTCAGCGCGAACTTCCCCAAGGTGGCGAAGATCGCCGACAAATGCGTCGTGCTGCGCGGGTTCACCCACGGCGAAGCCGCCCACGAGCGCGGCACGCATAACATGTTCACCGGGTATCGGCCCAGCCCGGCGCTGAAGTACCCGTCCATGGGCAGCGTGGTGGCCCACGAATTCGGCCCCAGGAACGACCTGCCGCAGTACATCTGCGTGCCCGGCCAGCCGAACGAGTTCGCCGGCACCGGCTACCTGTCCAGCTCCTACGCCCCCTTCACCGTCGGCGGAGATCCGGCCAGCAGCGGCTTCAAGGTGCGGGACCTGAGCCTGCCGGGCGGCGTGGACGAAGCCCGCTTCACCCGCCGCCGCCGTCTGCTCGACGCGGTCAACGATCACTTCGCCGCCACGGAGAAGGCCGACAGCCTCGACGCCGTCGGCAGCTTCTACGAGCGGGCCTACGGCCTGATCGGCAACCCGAAGGCCCGCGAAGCCTTCGACCTGGACAAAGAGGACGACAAAACCCGCGACGCCTACGGCCGCAACCAGGCCGGCGCCCGGATGCTGCTGGCCCGCCGCCTGGTCGAAGCCGGCAGCCGGTTCGTGACCCTCACCTACGGCGGGTGGGATATGCACGATAAGATCGAGGACGGCTTCAAGCGGCGGGCTCCGGAACTGGACCAGGCCCTCGCCACGCTGATCAACGACCTGGACGACCGCGGGCTGCTGGACAGCACGCTGGTCTGCGTCGGCACCGAGTTCGGCCGGACGCCGAAGATCAACAACACCGCCGGCCGCGACCACTGGGCCAAGGTGTTCAGCGTGCTGATGGCCGGCGGCGGCCTGAAGCGGGGCGTGATCCACGGCAGCAGCGACGCGACCGCCTCCGAGCCGGACACCGACCCGGTGACCGTGATGGACTGGGCCGCCACCGTGTACGACCGCCTCGGCATCAAGGCGGCGAAGGAGTTGATGGCCCCCGGCGACCGGCCGATCGAGATCGTCGACGGCGGCGCCCCGATCGAGAAGATCCTCGCCTAGGTTCCGCCGGTGCAGGGCTGACGCCCTGACTCTCTTCGCTGTGCGACGCGTTCGCCGTCCTCTCCATGAGGACGGCGAACGAACGCCCCCCTCTGCCTCGTTCCTCAAGCCCGGGAGCCGCCCCGTGCGTGCCCGCTCCGCCGCGCTGCTGGCGCTGTCCGCGACGCTGTTCGTCGCCGACGTCGTGCCGACCGCCGCCACCAATCAGGCCTTCGCGGCCGATCCGCAGTTGTCCGTCATCCTGC
Organism: Alienimonas sp. DA493; assembly: GCF_043951915.1. Classification (NCBI taxonomy): domain Bacteria; kingdom Pseudomonadati; phylum Planctomycetota; class Planctomycetia; order Planctomycetales; family Planctomycetaceae; genus Alienimonas; species Alienimonas sp. DA493. Next base: position 9,117 of record NZ_JBINJD010000060.1, read on the forward strand.
CCCGCGGGGCGCGGCGGGGAACGGAGGCCACGTTCACCTTCGAGGGCAACCGCCTGAAGGACGCCGCCGAGGTCCTGTTCTACGAACCCGGCGCGTTCGAAGTCCTGTCGATCACGCCGGATGAGAAGCAGGGCGACAAAAAGGTGGACGTCGTCGTCAAGATCGCCCCGGACGCCCGCGTCGGGGAGCACGTGGTGCAACTCCGCACCGCCAACGGGCTGACCGAGTTCCACACCATTTATGTCGGCGCTTTGCCGGAGGTGGATGAGGTCGATCCGAAAGACGCGCCGAATACCGACCCGGCCCACGCGCAGAAGCTGACTGCGGACCACTTCAAGGAGGTCGGCGGCGTGACGGTGAGCGGCAAGATCGAGAACGAGGATCTCGACCACTACGCGATCGAGCTGGACGCCGGGCAGTCCCTCGCCGTCGAGGTCGAGGGCATCCGGCTGGCCTCCACCGAGAACAACAGCGTCGACCCGGCAGTCGAGGTGCTGGACCTGGAGGGCCGCGAACTGGCCGCCTCCGACGACACCCCGATCACCGCCGCCGACCCCGTCGTGCGGTTCACCGCCGAGGAGACCGGCACCTATCTGCTGCGGATCCGCGACGCGGAGTTCAAGGGGAACGGCCGCGGCTACTATCGGATGCACGTCGGCGTGCGGCCCGAGGCGTTCCCCCGCCCGCTGGCCGTCTACCCCGCCGGCGGCCCGGTGGGCGAGGAAGTGGAAGTGACCTTCATCGGCGACCCGCACGGGCCGTTCCAGCAGACGGTCACCCCCGTCGCCGGCCGGACCGGGGATCAGACCGGCCAGGTGTACGCCGTCCGCGACGGCGCCCCGAGCCCCTCGGCCCTGCCGTTCCGGGCCTCGGAGTTCCCCAACCTGCTGGAATCCGAGCCGAACGACGAGCGGACCGCCGCCACCCGCGCCCCCGGCGTGGACAAGTACCTCGCCGCGGTCGAGGCCGCCAAGGAGAAGGCGAAGGCCGACGGCGGCAACGCCGACGCGATTAAGAAGGCGGCCGAAGCCGTGAAGGCGGAGGCCTTCGGCGGGATGGCGTTCAACGGCATCCTGGAGGAGCAGGGCGACGTCGATCACTTCGCCTTCGTCGGCAAGAAGGGCCAGAGCCTGCGGTTCGACGTCTTCGGCTCGCGGCTCGGCTCCCCGATCGACCCGGAGCTGCGGATCCTCGCCTGGGACGGCCGCGGCCTGAAGAGCGGCGGCGACCGCGTGGGGCTCGACGCCCGCGAGGACTTCAGCCTGCCGGAGGACGGCGTGTACGTCGTCGAGGTGCACGACCACCTGAAACGGGGCGGGGAGAACTACGTGTACCGCGTGGAAGTCAGCAGCCCGGTGCGGACGCCGACCCTCTCCATCCCCCGTTACGGCCGCTACGGGCAGGGCCGGCAGCGGGTCGTGATTCCCCGCGGCAGCAGCTTCGCCACCCGGGTGACGATCTCCCGCGACGGCCTGGGCGGGGACTTGGCCATCGACGCGGCCGACCTGCCCGAGGGCGTGACGATCACCGCCCCGACCGTGCCGAGCAACCAGTCCACCTGGCCGGTGCTGTTCACCGCCGCCGAGGACGCCCCGCTGGGCGGCACGCTGACGGAATTGCGAGCCTTCGCCGCCGACAAACCGGAGATGCTGACCGCCGGGCCGGATCAGCGTGCGGCCTACGCCTCCTCGATCATCGAGGCCGACCTGGTGCGGTACAACAACCAGGGCACCCTGTGGCCCGTGGAGGCCCCCGCGGTCGCCGTCGCCGTGACGGAGAAGCTGCCGTTCTCCATCGAGGTCCTCCCGCCGACGACCCCGCTGGTCCGCGACGGCGTGCTGGACGTGCAGATCAAGGTGCACCGCGACGAGGGCTTCGAGGGGGACATTAAACTGGAGTTCCCCCAGCGGACGCCCGGCATCGGCTGCGACTACCAGCGGACGGTGAAGAAGGACGAGGACACCGCGGTCTACCCGCTCAACGCCAACGACAAGGCGGCGCTGGGGACCTTCCCGTTCTACGTGCTGGCCTTCGCCGGTCTGCCGAACGAACTGAACGGCGTTGAATACGGCGGCGGCACCGGGCTGTGCTCCAGCAAGCTGGTGGACATCGAGGTCGCCGAGACCCCCTTCACCCTCAAACTGGCGAAGGGCGCCGTGCAGCGGACGACCAGCACGGCGATCACCGCGGAGCTGGAGAACGCGGAGTTCAAAGGGACCGCCACCGTCACGCTGAAGGGCCTGCCGGAAGGTCTGAGCTGCGAGCCGGTCGAGGTGACCGCCGAGACGGAATCGTTTGTGTTCGAGATCGCCGCGACGGAGAAGGCGCCGATCGGCACCCGCAAGGGACTGCTCGCCGAGGTGACGCTGCCGAACGTGGGCGAGGACGGCCAGCCGATCGCCGACGGCGAGCCGGGAGCCGGCGCCCGCGTGTTCACCGCCGGCCGCACCGACCTGCGGGTGGACGACGCCCCGAAAAAGCCTGAGCCCAAGACGACTGACGCCGAGCCCAAGGTGGCGAAGGCGCCCGAGAAACCGAAGCCGCTGAGCCGGCTCGAACGCCTACGCCGTGAGGCCGCCGGCCTCCCGACCGACTCCTCTGAAGGAGACACGAACCGATGACCCCCCTGCTCCTCGCCGCCGCCCTGCTGGCGAACGCCCCCGCGTCCCCCGCTCCGGCGCCCAACGTCCCGGCGCCCAACGCCCCGGCCGCGCCGGACGCCAAGGAGGCCGCCGGCTCCAAGCCGACGGCCGTGCGGCTGGACGTGTACCCGCCCGCGGTGCACCTCTCCACGGCGCGTGATCGCCAAAGCGTGATCGCCGTGCTGACGCTGTCGGACGGCACGACCCGGGACGTCACCGGCGAAACGACCTTCAAAGCCGGCGACGAGTCCTTCGCCAAGGCGACCGTCGGGGAGGACGGGGCGCTGACGTACTACCCCGCCGCCGACGGCACGACCACGCTGACCGCCACCTACGAGGGCAAGACCGTCGAGGTGCCGCTGAGCGTGGTGGACTCCGGGGTGACCCCGCCGGTGGGCTTCCGCAACGACATCATGCCCATCTTCACCCGGGCCGGGTGCAACATGGGATCCTGCCACGGGGCGGCCCGCGGCAAGGACGGGTTCCGGATGGGCCTGTTCGGCTTCGACCCGGCCGGCGACCACTTCCGCCTCACGCGGGAGCAGGCCGGCCGCCGTTTGAACCTCGGCGTGCCGGAGCGCAGCCTGCTGTTCGAAAAGAGCGTCGGCGCCGTCTCCCACACCGGCGGCAAGCTGTTCGAGCCGGACAGCGAGTACGCGAAACTGATCCTGGACTGGATCGCCGCCGGGGCGATCGACGACGGGGCCAAGGAGAACTGGAACGAGGGCGAGACCGGCCCGCCGGCCTGCGTGTCGCTGGAGATCTACCCGCCCTCGATCGCCCTGACCGGAGAGGGCTCGGCGCAGCGGATGGTCGCCCGGGCCACCTACAGCGACGGCACCGACCGCGACGTGACCCACCTCGTCGCCTGGAACACCAACAACCCCACCGCCGCCGCCATCACGCCGGAAGGCGCCGTGACCGCCGGGGCCGTGAAGGGCACCGGCGGGGCGGAGGCGTTCATCACCGGCCGCTTCGACGTGCACACCGTGGGCGTGCCCGCGATCGTGCTGCCGGAGAACGTCGACTTCGAGTTTCCGGACGTCGAACCGGAGAACTACATCGACGAGGCGATCTACGACAAGCTCGCCACGCTGCGGATCGCCCCCAGCGAGCTGTGCAGCGACGAGGAGTTTATCCGCCGGGCCTACCTCGACCTGGTGGGCGTCGTCCCGCCGGCCGAAGCGACCCGGGAATTCGTCGAGAACACCGACCCCTCCAAGCGGGCGGCGCTGGTCGAATCCCTGCTGGACAAGCCGGAGTTCGCCGACATCTGGGTGATGAAGTGGGCCGAACTGCTGACGATCCGCGCGGACAACCAGTCGCTGTCCGGCAAGGAAGCGGTCCTGTACCACCGCTGGCTCAAGGAGCAGATCGACGGGAACGTCCCGGTGGACCAGATGGTCCGCGAGCTGCTCTCCAGCAGCGGCGGGACCTTCGACACCCCGGCGACGAATTACTACCGCACCGAGCGCGACACGCTGAAGGTCGCGGAGAACGTCGCCCAGGTGTTCATGGGCATGCGGATCCAGTGCGCCCAGTGTCATAACCACCCGTTCGACCGCTGGACGATGGAGGACTACTACGGGTTCGCCGCGTTCTTCGCCCAGGTGGGCACCAAGAACTCCGACGACCCGCGGGAGCGGATCGTCTACAACCGCGGCGGCGGCGAGGTGAAGCACCCGCTGACCAACGAGAACATGGCGCCGAAGTTCTTGGGCGGCGCCCAGCCGGACTTCCGGAACGATGAACGCTACCGGGGCCGCGACCGCCGCGAGGTGTTGGCGGAGTGGCTGACCTCCGAGGAGAACCCGTACTTCGCCCGGAACATCGTCAACTTGGTCTGGGCCCACTTCACCGGCCGCGGGATCGTGGAGCCGGTGGACGACGTGCGGGTCTCCAACCCGCCGGCCAACGAGGCCCTGTTGGACGCCCTCGCCGAACGGTTCGTCGAGAGCGGCTACGACCTGAAGGGCCTGGTGAAGGACATCTGCACCAGCCGGACCTACCAGCTGGCCACGCGGACGAACCCCACCAACCTGGCCGACACGGCGAACTTCTCTCACGCCAAACTCCGCCGGATGCGGGCCGAGGTGCTGCTGGACAGCATCAACGCCGTCACCGAGAGCCCGGAGAAGTTCCGCGGCCTGCCGCTGGGCAGCCGGGCGGTGCAGATCGCCGACGGCAACACCAGCACCTACTTCCTCGACACCTTCGGTCGCGCCAAACGGGAGACCGTCTGCAGCTGCGAGGTGCGGGTCGAGCCGAACCTCGCCCAGGCCCTGCACCTGCTCAACGGCAGCACGGTGCACGACAAGGTGCAGCGGGGCAAAGTGGTGCAGACCCTGCTGCAGGGCGTGGAAGGCAAAGACGGCGAGGAAGGCGTCCCGCCGATGGAACCGGCCGAGGTCCTGGAGGAGATCACCTTCCGCTGCCTCTCCCGGGCGCCGACCGACGCCGAGAAGCAGGCCCTGGAGGAGGCGCTGGCCGAAGGCGAACAGCCGCAGGCCGTGCTGGAAGACTACTTCTGGGCCGTGCTGAACAGCCGCGAGTTCCTGTTCAACCACTAAGCCTGAAGCCTCCGTCACGCCGAGGGTCCGCGGCCCCTCGGCGTGACGCCTGAGAACAAGCGCATCTTCGCCCCGACCGACCCGCCCCATGACGCCCCGCCTCGTCCCGTTCGCCGCCGTTCTGCTGGCCTGTTCCCTCCCCCTGTCCGCGTCCGCCGCGGAGGAGAAGAAGGACGAAACGCCGCTGACCTACGACGACGACGTGTTGCCGCTGTTGCGGGCGAACTGCGTCGGCTGTCACAACGCCGACAAGCAGGAGGGCGGGCTGAACATGAGCCAGTTCGCCGCGCTGATGCAGGGCGGCGGCAGCGGCGAGGTGATCACCCCCGGCGACGGGGAGTTCAGCTACCTGTACATGCTCGCCGCCCACCAGGCCGAGCCGAAGATGCCGCCCAACGGGGCGAAGATGGCCGACGCCGACCTGGCGATCCTCAAAAAATGGATCGACACCGGCGCCCGCGAGAACGCCGGCTCCAAGGTGAAGATCAAGCCGAAGGAGGACCTGTCGCTGGGCGCCGCCCCGATCGGCCGCCCCGAGGGGCCGCCGCCGATGCCGCCCAACCCCTACGACGCCGCCGCCTACGAGGGCGAAACCAAGCCGCTGCCCGTCGAGACGATCCCTGTCGAGGGCCGCGTGCCCGGTCGGGCGGACGCCGTCACCGCGATGGCCGCCAGCCCCTGGGCGCCGCTGCTGGCGGTCGCCGGCGAGGGGCAGGTGGTCCTGTTCCACGCCAAGTCCCTGCAGCCGGTCGGCGTGCTGCCCTTCCCCGAGGGCCGGCCGATGTCGCTGAAATTCAGCACCAACGGCCGCCTGCTGATCGCCGGCGGCGGCCGCGGGGCCTACCGCGGGCTGGCCGTCGTCTGGGACGTGACCACCGGCGACCGCGTCGCGGAGATCGGCGACGAGCCGGACAGCGTGCTCTGCGCGGACATCTCCCCCAACCAGTCGCAGGTCGTGATCGGCACCACCTCCAAGAAGGCGAAGGTCTACGCCGTCGCCACCGGGGAGCTGCAGTACGTCGTCGAAAAGCCGACGGAGTGGGTCACCGCGGTCGGGTTCAGCCCGGACGGCGTGCTGCTGGCCGTGGGCGACCGCGTCGGCGGCCTGAGCCTCTGGGAGGCCGCCAGCGGTCTGCTGTATTCGGACCTGCGGGGCCATAAGGACGCGATCACCGACGTCTCCTGGCGGGCTGACTCCAACCTGCTGGCCTCCGCCAGCCTGGACGACACCGTGCACCTGTGGAACCCGGAGGACGGGGCTCTGGTGCGGAAGGTGGACGTGAAGGCGAACGGCGTGGAGGGCGCCACGTTCGCCGCGGACGGCACCTTCCTCACCGCCGGCCGCAACGGCGAAGCCGCCGTCTGGGACCTGGGCGGCAAGCAGCTCAAGAAGTTCCCCAAACGGCCGGACTACGCCCTCTCCGTGGCAATCGCCGACGAGGCGGTCCCGGGGGCGGACGGCAAGATGACCCCGCGGGCGTTCGTGGGCGACTGGACCGGCTCCGTCGCCGTGTTCCAGCCGGACAGCGACGAGTTGCTGGCGGAGTTCTCCCCCGTGCTCCCCCCGCTGGCGGAGCGGCTGACCGCCGCCGAAGCCGAGGTGAAGGAGCTGACCGCCGCCGCCGAGGCCGTCGCCAAACGGAAGGCGGACGCCGCCGCGGCGCTGGAGCAGGCCCGTGCGGCGAAGAAAGCCGCCGCCGAGAAGGTCGCCGCGATCGACAAGCAGCGGGAGGAGGCGGTCAAGATGCAGAAGTCGCTGTCGGAAGCCCACGCCAAGGCCAAGCAGGCGCTCTCCGACGCCCAGGCCGCCGCCGAGAAAGCCGCCCAGGCCGCCGCGGAGGCCGAGAAGGCCGCCGAATCCGCCAAGGCGAAGGTAACCGAGGCGGAGCAGGCGCAAAGCGCCGCCGAGAACGCACGGGGCGAAGCGATCGCGAAGGCCGAGGAGGCCCGCGACGCCGCCGCCAAGGCGCTCGTCGAGGCGGAGAAAGCGGCCGCGGACGCCGGTGAGGACAAGGCGGAGGAGGCCAAGCAGGCCGTGGACGCCGCCCGTGAGGCGTTGACGAAGGAAGAGCAGGCCCTCGAGGAGGTCAGGAAAACGGCCACGGCGAAGGCCGAGGAGGCCAAGACGGCGGTCAATCAGGCGCAGGACAAGTTGGCGACCCTGCTCGCCGACCTGGCCAAGGCGAAGGACGCCGCCGCCCAAACCGCCGACGCCGTCAAACAGGCCGACGCCGAGACGAAGCGGCTCGCCGCCGAACTCGCCGTCGCCGACGAGACGGTCAAGCGGCTCCCCCAGGAGCTGGAGGCCGCCAAGAAGGCCGCGGAGGCCGCCGACAAAGCCGTCGGTCCCGCCGAGGAGAAGAAGAAGGAGGCCGACGCCCTGCCCGATCCCGCCGCCGACCGCGACGCGGCCGCGGCCCGCCTGGCCGGGCTAAAGATCGCTTTGGAGCGGCAAAATAAGAGCGAGTGAGCGTCAGGATCAGTGGATTCCACCCCCGGGGGGTGGGGGACGTTCCGGGTTCGCCCGAAACGTCTCCCGCCCCCCGTCGCATTTGCGGGAGGACCGTCTAGGAATGCGTGGGCCCGATGAACGTTTTGGACGTTCCCTGAACGTCCTGACCGATTATCGCCGCTCCGCCGTCACTCCCCCCTCCCAAGGAACTCTCTGATGCGTTCGTTCGCCAAACTGTTCACCGCCGCCGTCGCCGCCGGTTGCGTCGGGCTGCTGACCGCCGCCGCCCCGGCCCCCGTCGATCATCACGCGGCCGCCGACAAGAACCTCGTCGAAACCGCCCAGGCCGCGGGCAGCTTCAACACGCTGCTGACCGCCGCCAAGGAAGCCGGCCTCGCGGAAACCCTCGCCTCCGAGGACGCCGAACTGACCGTCTTCGCCCCCACCGACGAGGCCTTCGACAAGCTGCCCGAGGGCGCGCTGGAGGACCTGCTGAAGGACAAGGAGAAGCTGAAGACCGTCCTGCTGTACCACGTCGTCAAGGGCGAGGTGAAAGCGGACACCGTCGTCACCCTGGGCGGCAAGCAGGTCGACACCCTCGCCGGCAAGAAGGTGAAGGTCTCCGTCAAGGACGGGACCGTGATGCTGAACAAGGCCAAGGTCCTGAAGACCGACGTGACGGCCTCCAACGGCGTGATCCACGTGATCGACTCCGTGCTGCTGCCGCCGACCAAATAGGTCCGGCGTCGTTCCGCCCGCGGTCTGCCGCGGCGGGGCGACCCCGATCCTGCCGAGCCCCGCGGGGCCGGCTCCGCCCGAGACGGGACGGAGTCGGCCCCGCGGTCTTTGGTACACTGACCGTCCCGAACGAGCGGCCGTCCCGCCGGGGCCGGTTCGCCTCGCGTCCGTCCTGTTCCCTGATCGCAGCCGTTCCGCCGTGTCCGAATCGACCTCCGCCCCCGGCCCGGACGCCACTCCGGAGGAGCTTGCCGACGCTCTGCGGGACGACGAGGCCGCCACCGAGGCCGCCCGGCGGCTGGGCGAACTGGGCGCCGGGGCCCGGCCGGTGGTGCCGGCGCTGGCCGCGGCGCTGCACTCGGCCCGGCCCAAGGCGGTGCGGCTGGCCGCCGCCCGGGCGCTGGAGAACCTCGCCGACGAGGCGGAGGCGGCCTACGTCGCCTTGGAGCGGGCCAGCGCCAGCGACGACAACGAGGTCGCCGGCGCCGCCCGGGCCGCCCTCAACGCCATCGGCGGCGGCGAGTACACCTGAGTGCCCGCTTCGCCGGGATCTCCCGGTTCGCCCCGCCCCGCCGTCCGGAAACCCGCCCTGTCGCGGCCCCGCCCGATCTGATTCCTTCGCCGGCATGAACGCTCCCGCAGAGATCCCCACGCTCCCGCTCAACGACGGCCGGTCGATCCCGCAGCTCGGGTTCGGCACCTGGCAGGTCGAACAGCCGGACGCCGCCCGCGTCGTCGGGGAGGCGCTGGAGGCCGGCTACCGCCACGTCGACACTGCCCAGATGTACGGCAACGAAAGGGGCGTGGGCGAGGCGATCGCCAAGAGCGGGCTCGACCGGAACGCGATCTTCCTCACCAGCAAGCTGTCCAACGACAACCACGAGCCGGACGACGCCCGCCGCTCCTTCGACCAGTCTCTCAAGGACCTGCAAACCGACTACGTCGACCTGTTCCTGATCCATTGGCCGCTGCCGACGCGGTACGGGGGCGACTTCGTCTCGACTTGGAAGGTTCTGGAGGAGTTCCAGCGGGACGGCCGGGCGAAGTCGATCGGCGTGTCGAACTTCCGGCCGCAGGACCTCGACCGGCTGACCGCGGAGTGCGACGTCCGGCCGGCCGTGAACCAGATCGAGGCTCACCCCTACTTCACCAACGACGCGGTGCGGATCGACAACCGCAAGCGCGGCCTGCTGATCGAAGCGTGGAGCCCGATCGCCCGCGGCGGCGAGCTGCTGGAGGACGCCACGATGAAGCGGGTCGCCGAGGCGGTCGATCGCACCCCGGCCCAGGTCGTGCTGCGGTGGCACGTGCAGCGGGGGGACGTGATCTTCCCGAAGTCCTCCCACGCGGAGCGGATGCGGGAGAACCTGCGGCTGTTCGACTTCGTCCTCAGCGATGAGCAGATGGCGGCGCTGACGGCCCTCGACCGCGGCGAACCCGGCCGCGTCGGCCCCAACCCGGAGACCTTCGCCGGCTAACCGGCGCTCCGCCGGGCGGGGCGGTAGATTGCGCGCCCGACTGCCCCGTCCCTCTCGAACGGCGCCCCAATGGCCGGCTACTTCATCTACTCGCTCGACGGCGAGGCGTTCACGCAGCTCGTCACCGAGCCGACCGACGCCCAGGCGACGGCGCTGGCGGAGCATCTCGCCGGGGAGTACGCCGACGACCTCGCGCACGCCGGCTGGCCGACGGCGGTCGCCCCGCTCGCTGAGTTGATCAAAACGCGGCTCGCCGCGGCCGACTGGTACGGGGACTTGTCCGACGAGCAAGGTCAGGTGTGGGACGCCGTCGTTCGGTCGTTCACTTACGAGCCGGGCGAGGCGTGCGGGCTCGGGTTCGAGTGCACGGACTACGAGAGCATCTACTGGGACTGCGCGGAGTTCGCCGCGGCGAACGGGGCGCCGCTGATGGACGAGCGGACGTTCGGCTGCTCCGGGTTCCGCTGCCCGCCGGAGAAGCGGTCCCAGTTGGAACGCTACTACCACCTGATGACGCCCGCCGAAACGCGGACGCTGCACGAACAACTCAAGGCCGTGGAGCCGCACGCCAAGGCGCTGCCGGGATATGACCCGGAGGGGCTGGACGAGGACGACGAGGCGGTCGCCACGCAGTTCTTCCTCGGCCTGTTCGGCCCCGTGGCGGACATGGTCGCCCGCGGCCGGTCCCTGTTCGTGCAGCTCGACACCTGAGCGGCCCCGGCGAGCGCCCCGCGCGGCGGGCGGCCTGCGCTCAGCCGGCCGGACACTCCGGCGGGGGCAGCGTGGCCATCGCGTCCCCGCCGCACCCGCCGCAGTCCAGCGAGGCCAGCCCGGCGGCCGTCACGGCGGTGTCGGACAGGTCCAGCGCGTCGAGCCGCGGCAGGTCCGCCAGGGCGACCAGTCCCGCGTCCGTCACGTCGGTGCCCCGCAGCGAGAGGGCGTTGAGGTTCGGACAGAGCTGCACCAGGGCCGACAGCCCGGCGTCCGTCACGGCGGTGCCGGCCAGGTCCAGCGCCCGCAGCTTCGGGTGGAGCCCCATCGCGGCGACCCCGCGGTCGGAGACGCGGGTGTGGGCCAACGAGAGCCGCATCAGCGCCCCCCCGCCGTCGCTCAACCGGGCGAGTCCCGCGTCGGTCACGTCCGTCCGGGCGAGGTTCAACTCCACGGCCGCCGGACAGCGGATCAGGGCGTCGAGACTGGCGTCGTTCAGGTCCGCCCCCTCCGCCAGCACCCGCAGCAACGACGGCTGACCGGCGAGGGCGGCCAACGCGCCCCCCACCCCGCGGCCGCCGGTCAGGTCGAGTTCTTCCAGCCCCGCCGCGTTCGCCAGCGCCGCCAGCTCCCCGTCGGGCAACCGGCAGCGCCGCAGGGAGACGCGGACGAGGTTCGGCTTGGAGAGCAACGGCTCCAGCCCGCCGGCCTCCACGTAGCAGTCCCGCAGTTCCAGCGTCGGGTGCGTGTGCCGGGCCGCCGCCCGGGCGGCCTGCTGCGCCGACAGCGTCGCCCGGTCGAACCCGACCCGGGTGACGTACGGCATCCAGTCCAGCCGGTCGAGGAACTCGCCCACGGTGTCGGCCGCCCCGTCGCCGCCCCGGTAGGTCGCCGCCACCGGGGTGAACCACGCCGCGAAGTCCTTCGGCAGCGGCGCCCATCGCCGCAGGTCGCCGTTCACGTAGTGCCCGAAGTCGACCGCGTGCCCCTGGTAGCGGGCGACGTGCCCCTGCCACGCCGCCGCCGTGTGCCGGAACGTCGCGGCGCCCAACAGCAGGAGGACGAGCAGCCCGAGCCCGGCCGCCCGCGGACGGCGACGAACCCAGCATTCCAGACGGCAGGGCGTGGGCAGCCAGGCCGCGCCCCGGCGGGCCGCCCGCGCCAGACGGGCGGAGCGGGGTTCGGAGCCGGCGGCGGGCGGGAGTTCGTACATGGCGGAGACCATACGCCGCCGGCCGCCCCCCGGATCACCCGAAATCGTCGGATTTTCAGTCCCAATATTCCGTCTAAGTAATCGGCGCCGCGGGCGAACGGGCGGGGAGTTACTCCGGGTGAGGGCCGAACGTGAACTCCGGGCCGCCCCGGCGCTCGGACTCGAACCCGCGCAGAACCAGCAGCGGGTCCTCGTCGATCAGCGCCCACGGCAGGGCGAGCCATTCCAGCACCGGCGGCCAGTCGAACGCCGGATCGGCCGCCGCGGCGGTCACCCGCGTACCGGAGAGGTCCAACATCTGCAACGACGTGAGCCGGGCGAGGTGCGGCAGGGCGCCCCGCGGAGGGGGCCGCCCGGCTACAGCGCCCGCTTGGATTTGCGGCCTTTTTGGAAGCTCTCCACCACCATATTGCCGAGGTCGTCCGCGTTGCAGTACGCGGCCACGCCGCCGGTCACCTGGGCCATCTTCTGCACGAAGTTCACCAGACCCAGATAGAAATAATCTTCGACCAGGGCGAACGAGGAGATATAAATGCCCTCGTTGGCGCAGCGTTTGGCCTCCTTCAGCGTCGCCGCGGCGCTGCGGGGGCTGGGGGGGTAGATCAGCTTGATGCTGCGGTCCTCGACGTGGGCGGTCGGCTCGCCGTCGGTGATGACGATAATCTGCCGATTCGCGGCCGGCTGCTTCTTCAAGATCCGGCGGGCGAACTGCAACCCGGCGTGGATGTTGGTGAAGTGCTCCGGCACGAAGCCCGGCGGGCGGTCCAGCGGGATGGTCAGCCGCACCTGCGGGTCGTAAATGCTGACCGGCTTGGGGGCCGACATCAGCAGTTCCTTCTCGCTCAGCGGGCTGGCGTAGGTGTAGAAGCCGACGGTCCGCAGGAAGTCGCCCTGATATTTCCCCCGCACCAGGCCCTGCAGGGCCATCGCCACCTTCTTGGCCTGGCCGTATTTGCCGTAGCGGCTCATCGAGCCGCTCATATCGAGCAGCACGACCGTGGCGCAGGCGGTTTGATATTCGCTGTCGTGAACGACGAAGTCCCCCTCGGCGATGTCCACCGGCGTGCCGCCGCCGGTGCGGACCATCGCGTTCTTCATCGTCTCGTGCAGGTTCAGATTGGAGACGGGGTCGCCGTATTCGTAGGCCTTCGTCTCCTCGTGCACCGTCTGGCCGGCGCCGCGGTGGCGGGTCTCGTGCTTGCCAAGCTTGTCCTTGCCGCGGGCGTCGAACAGCTCTTCTAAGGCTTTGCTCTCGACGCGCTGAATGCCCTTGGGGGTGACGCGGTATTTGCCCTCGCCGTCCTTTTCCACGAGGCCGCGTTTGACCAGCGCCTCGACCAGTTCGGGATTCTCCTCCTCCCACCGCTCGAAGTTCTCCATCACGTCCTCGCCGAAATCGGTGAGGTATTCCGAGATCTGGTCGAAGACCGCGTCCGCGGACTGCGGGCTGAACTCCTCGGACCCGTCGAAGGGGCGATATTCGTAGTTCGGCACGGGGGGCGGTCGGGCGGGGGTCGGGGCGGACTGCGGGGGAAGCGTTATTCGTCGTAGCCGGGCGGCGGGCGGTCGGCGCCGCCGCGGAGCTTGTCGCGGAACAGGGCGGCGCCGCCGGAGAGGGCGCCGATCAGGCCGCCGCCGAACACGCACCAGCCGGTGTAGCGGGCGGCCTGGGCGTGCCAGTTGTCGGCGCCGGGCTCCTCCGGTTCGCCGGGGGCGGGTTTCTCAATGGAGACGCCGGTGTCGATTCCCGCCACGTCGCCGACCGTGAGGTTCAGCGCCCCGAAGGCCCCGCCCAGCGCCCCGCCGATCAGCAGGCCGCGGACCACCTTCGCCTTCCCCGGGGCCGTCACCGGCGGCCCGGGCGGGCCAGCCGCTTCGACGGCCCGGGGATCAACAGGCCCGGGTTCAGCGGGCTCGGGCGAACGGGCGGGCGCGGTGGAGGTGCGGTCGGGCATCGGACAGGATTGTACGGGCGGTCGGACGCCCGGACAGACGCCCGCTTGCCGCGGGCGGGGCGCCGTCCATGATGCGAAACCCGCCCCCGTCGCCCCAAACCCCCGAGGCCGCCGTGCGTTCCCTCCCCTTCCCGCTGCTGCTCGGCCTGAGCGCCGCCTTCCTGCCGACCGCCGCGGCCGACGACTGGCCGCAGTGGCTCGGCCCGCAGCGCGACGGCGTGTACCGGGAAAACGGCGTGACGACGGACTTTTCGAAAACGCCGCCCAAGGAGCTGTGGCGGGTCCCGGTCGGCGGCGGCTACGCGGGCCCGGCCGTCGCCGGCGGGCGGGTGTTCGTGCCGGACTTCGTCCTCGAGGACGGCGAGTTCCCGGAGAACCAGTTTTCCAACCCCGACCTCGCCGGCCGGGAGCGCGTGCTCTGCCTCGACGCGGAGACCGGCGAAACCCTCTGGGAATACGCCCCGCAGGTCACCTATAAAATCCAATACCCCGCCGGTCCGCGGGTCACGCCGACGGTGGAGGCCGAACGCAGCGGATTCGGTCTCCCGGGGGGCCGGGTCTATTTCCTCGGGGCGATGGGGGACCTCGTCTGCCTGAACGCGGCGACGGGCGAGAAGATGTGGGGTTACAACGTGACGGAGAAATTCGGTTCGGTCGTGCCGCAGTGGGGGTTCGCCTCGCACCCGCTGGTCGACGGGGAGAACCTGTACGTGATCGCCGGCCCCGCCGACGGCCCGCTGCTGTGCGTGAACAAAACGACCGGCGAGTTGAAGTGGAAGGCCTGCACCGCCGAGGACGAATGCGGCTACGCGCCTCCCGCGATGTACGAGTCCGGCGACAAAAGGATGGTGCTGGCCTGGACGGCCGAGAGCGTCAACGCCGTCGACCCGGCCACCGGCGAGGTGTTCTGGAGCGTGCCCGCCGCGGTGAAGTTCAATATGTCCATCGCCCACCCGATCCGGGCCGTGGTCGAGGGCGAGGAGTATCTTTACTGCATGTCGACCGACCCGCAGGCCGTCGTGATGTTGAAATTGGCCGACGACCCGACGGCCGAGCCGGAGGTGGCGTGGCGGGGCGACGCCCAAACCGGGATGGACGGGGTGATGAACACCCCGGTGTACGCAGCGACCGTCGGGGAGCACGGCTTGCTGTTCAGCCCGGCCCGCAACGGCGTCTACGTCGCCGCCGACCCGCTGACCGGCGAGCAGGTCGCCGAGGACCGCCAGTTCTTCGACTCCTCCAACAACTGGGGCACGATCTTCACCACCCCGCTGGGCGACTCCGCCGACGCCTACTTCGCCGTCGAGACCGGCGAGCTGCAGAGCGGGTCGCTGTCCGCGGAGGGGGCCGAGGTGAACGGTTCGGCGAAGCTGCTCGAACCCACGCAGATCGCCGGCAACCGCCGCGTCCTCTGGGTGCACCCGGCCTACGCGATGAGAAGCGTCTTCTGGCGGAACGACAGGGAACTGGTGCGGGCCGACCTGGCGAAGTAACGGCCGGTTCCGGGTCTCCCCTCTCCCCTTTTGGGGGAGAGGGGTCGGGGGTGAGGGGGCGGTGACTCCCGCGTTCTGTTCACCGACCGCCCCGCTCTCCCTCCTGTGCGTCGCCGCAAAGAGCGAAAGCGTGTGAACCGCGCGTCACCCTCACCCCCGGCCCCTCTCCCTCGAGGGAGAGGGGGGAACGCCGGCGCCCTCACACCGTGCAGAGCCGCACCGCCTCGGTGAGTCCCTGCACCGGGTCGTTCTTCGGAATAAACTCGTGGGCGAAGTAGCCGTCGAAGCCGGTGTCGGCGATCGCCTCGGCGATCGGGCGGTATTGCAGTTCCTGGGTCCCGTCCAGTTCGTTCCGGCCCGGATTGCCGGCGGTGTGGTAGTGGCCGAAGGCGTCCTTGTGCGTCTTGATGGTGCGAATTAAGTCGCCCTCCATGATCTGCATGTGATAGATGTCGTACAGCAGCTTAAAGTTGTCGCTGGCGACTTTGTCGACCAGCTTCACGCCCCAGTCGGTGTTGTCGCACATATAGTCCGGATGGTTCACCTTGGAGTTGAGCAGCTCCATCTGGATCGTCACGTCGTGCTTCTCGGCCAGCGGGACGATCTGCTCCAGGGCCTTGGCGCAGTTCTCCAGGCCGGTTTGCCGGTCCATCCCGCGGGCGTTGCCCGAGAAGGTGATGACGTTCCGCCAGCCCTCCGCGGCAGTCGCCTTAATGCTCTCCTCCAGCGCCGCCAGGCAGGCGTCGTGAAACTTCGGTTCGCACAGCCCGTCGGTCAGGGCGTGGGAGCCGGTCATGGTGCAGACCATGCCGTGTTTTTTGAGGGTCTCAAAGTCCTGCCCCGGCTTGAGCAGGTCCACGCCGACCAGCCCGAGTTCCTTACCGAGCGTGCACAACTCGTCCAGGCTCATGCCCCGGAAGCACCATCGGCACACCGATTGGTTGAGCCGGCCGGCCGTGGCGGAGGCGCCCTCTTCTTGGAGGCGCCCGTGAGCCGGGGCGGCGGCGAGGGCGCCGGCCGCGGCGGCGCCGGCGGCGAGGGCGGAGCGGCGGGAGAACGCGGGCGAGGGCATCGCAATGTTCCGATGAGAAAAGGGAACGCCGATTGTTCGCCCCCGGGTTCCCTGCCGCAACGGGACGCGGGGCCGCCGACGCTCACGCCGGGGCGGGGTCGTCGGAGGAAGCGTCCAGGGGCTTCGTCGGGTCGGGCTCGGTGAAGATGACCGTGCCCAGGGCGAGGGCCGCCCCGCCCGCGGCCGGCGGCAGGCAGGTGATCGCCACCAGCATTTCGAACGCCCCGGCGAGGAACGCGTCCGGCGGGGCCGCCGCCTGGGCCCGCTCGGAGGCGACGAAGCCCCCGATCGCCCCCGCCCCAAACAGCACGGCCGCAACGACGGCGGCGAGTCCCGCCCGCCGCCGGGCGACCGGCCCCGTGAGCCATTTCAACGCCGCCCAGGCCCCGGCGACGCCGACCGACAGTTCGCCGAGAAACAGGAAGGCCCACCCCAGGGCGGCGCCGCCCACCTCGCCGGCGAACAGCGCCGTGACCGCCAGCGCCGGCGCCGCCCACAGGGCGCACGCCAACCCGCAGCAGCCCGGATAGCAGCCCGACTGATCGGGTTCCCGGGCCGGGTCGATCTTCCGCAGCGGGTCCGGCGGCGGCGGACCGGGGGCGATCGCGGGCGGGTCGCTCATGCGAACGTCGGGCTCTCGGGCGCAGCGTCCGGCGCCTGACGGAGGGCCCAGCGGCCGGCGAGCGCCGCCGCCCCGCACCCCAGCGCCGGCAGCGCGACGAAGGCGGTGAAGAAGTAGGCGAGGTGTTCCTCCCGGGAGGTGGCCTCGCCGAGGAACCGGGCCAGCAGCGGGCTGAGGAGCGCCGTCGCCGCGGCGAACGCGACGAACCCGATCTGCCCCCACCGCGTGAACCGCTCCTGAGCCAGTTCGCTGTGCCGCCAGAGGACGGCGGCCGTGATCGCCGCGACCAGCACGAACAGCGTCCCGCCGCCGGCGACCAACAGCGTCGGCACGCCGCCGACCGCGGTTCCCTCCAACAGCGTCAGAAACAGCGCCGGGCCGAAGGTCAGCAGCGCCGCCAGCACGCACCCGCCGACCCACCCCGCGGTCTGGGCCAGCGGCCGGCGATAAACCGGCGGCCCGCACGCCGCCGCGACCCACGCCCACAGTAGGGCGCCGCACGCCGGCCCGGTGAGGAAGACGGCGAAAGTCAATTCGCCCACCGGTTCCACCTGCCCCCGCACGGCCTGCCCGATCGCCGCGCCCCAGTAGGCGGCGGCCCCCGCGCAGGCCCACCGGGCGACCGCCCCAGCCGGCTCGCGGACCGCGGCCAATCGGTCCCGCGTCCGCCAGGCCTGCCACCCGGCGAACGCCGCCAGTCCCGCCAACACGCCCCAGAGCGTTTCCTCGTTCAGCGGGTCCCGGGTCCGGTACGGGTAATTGAACGAGCGCCGCCCGTCCTGCACCAGGAACGTCAGCCACAGGCCCGAGAGCAGCGTCAGCGCCGCCGCGCACGCGCAGCCGATCACCCACACCGCCGTCCGGCCCGGCGGATGCGGATGCGGCGGGTCGGCGAGAGGGTCGGCGAGAGGGTCGGCGCCGGGCGGCGGGAGGACGGGCGGCGGGGGCGAACTCATGGAACGTTCATACTCTCCCGCGGTCGCCGGCGTGCAGGCCCCACCGGCCCCAGGCCCCGGCGAGGGCGAGGTATAGCCCGCCCCACAGCAGCCCGGCGGTCCCGAGACCGGCGACGCGTTCGTCGATTGGGGCGAACCACGGCGGGTCGTTTCTCGCCTCCCACACCTCCGCGGCCCACGGCCCGCCGGCGGCGGCGATCAGCAGCCCGGCCGGCATGAGCCACAGGCAGACCCGCCGCGACCGCACCTTCCCCGACAGCCACCACCCCAGCGCCGCCGACAGCGCCGACAGCCCCCCGCCGACGGCGTACCCGACCCACCGCTGCCCGCTCAGCAGGCCGGACAGCACGCCGACGTAACTTGCCGCCGGCCCGGTCCAGCCAACCGCCGCCATCGTCCAGGCCCAGCGGTAGACGACGTTCATCTCGCCCCCGCCGCCCCGGACGAACCGGCCCCCCCGTCCGCCGGGAGGAGCGGACGGGGTTTGATCGGGGGGACGGTCGACATCGCCCGGCGAGTTTAGCCGGGCCGGCGGGGCGAGGTCATGCGGCGGTCGCTCACTCCGCGTCGGCGGGCGGTTCGGGCTGCGGGTCGGCGGGGGCGTCGGCGGCCCGCTTCTTGCCGGTGTCGCCCGGCGGGTCGGTCATCTTCCGCAGACGGAACAGCAGATCCTTCGGGCCGGTTTTGAACTTCGTCGGCCGGTCCGCGGAGAGGGAATAAATCAGCACGAGTCCCGCGATCTCCGGCTCGGCGTCCTCCCGGCCCTCCTGCGACTTCTTCATCTGGACGCGGATCAACGCCGGCGCCCTGGACCCCTTGTCCGGGATCGTGCTGACGAGGTCGGCGAACCACACGCCGTCCGTCTTTTTCAGCTTCAAATCCTTCGCCGACATCAACTCGTAGGCGCTGGCGTAGAGATTCCGGCTCTCTTTATCGACCACGGCGAGCGTGTCCGAGGTCACGATCACGCGGTTGTCCTTCAACCGCTCCGCCGGGATCGGCTCGCCGAATTTTTCGCCGGCGACGATTCTGTAGGAGCCGCGAAGGTCCGGCGCTTTCGCCTCGCCCTCCGGATCGTCGGCGAGGAGGGGCGCGGCGGACAGTAGCGCGGCGAGCGCCGCGGCGGGGACGAACAGCGAACGCATCAGGACGACTCCGGGGCGGCGGGCTGGGGAGCGGGAAACGACCGCCGCACTCTCCCCGCCCCGCCCCGGCCGCGTCAGCGGAGATCGCCAACCGCAGAGATCGGGGTCGCCCCGCGGTCGACGGGTCCGTCGGCGTCCACCCAGCGGCCCGGGTCGTGGGCGAAGGCGTCCCGGGTGCGGGCGCTGCGGAACAGGAACAGTCGCCCGCCGTACAACACCGCGTGCTCCACCCGGCCGGGGACGGTGAAGCCCTCCGCGGCGGCGAGCACCACGTCCCCGCCGTCGGCGACCGGCAGGTACCGCTCCGGGTCCAGCAGGAACGCCGCCCGGGCCACGGGGGAGGAGAACCGATAGGTCTTCCCGCCGAACTGCGTGACCACCCGCGGGTCCGCCTCCGTGAGTCGCCGGTCGTCCCGCACCGCGACCGGGCAGAACCGCCCGAACGCCGCCGGCAGCTCGACCTCCGGCGTCGCGACGACCGGCGTCGCGACGGCCGGCGTGGCCGCGGCCGGGGCGGCGGGCTCCCGCCGGGCCGGCGGCGCCGAAACGGGGGCGAACTCCAGGTAGGCCCGCCCGGCGGGGGCGGCCGGGGTGGGCGTCAGCGCGAGCGTCGCCCGCCCGGCGGGCGCCGACGGCACGGGCGCCGGGCGGGCCGGCTCGAAGAATTCCGCGTCGTCGAACCGCGGGCCGGCGGCCGGGGCGGCGGCCTCCTCCGCGAGTTGCAGCGCCTCCGAGTCGAACAGCCCGACCGGCCGCTCCTCCGCGGCCTCGTCGGCCGAGGGCTCCTCCTCTTCGATCTCGATGTCGAACAGCACCACCGCGACCGGCTTACCGTCCGGCCCGACCGGGTTGAGGTCCCCCGCCGGCGCCG
>NZ_JBINJD010000061.1:0-28738 GCF_043951915.1 Alienimonas sp. DA493
GCCGGGCCGCCGGCGCCCAGCCCGCGGCGGCGGCCGGGATCCCGGATCAGCGACCGTAACGCCGTCGCCACCGCCGCCGCGTCGATGCCGGTGAGGACCCCGCCGACGGGGGTCCGGCCCGCGGCGCCGGTCGGCTTCAGGATCTCCCGCCCGCCCCCGATCGCCGTCGTCACCACCGGGCAGCCAGCGTACAGGGCCTCGACGAACACGATCCCGAACGGTTCCGGGCCGACGTTCGGCTGGCAGTAGACGTCCGCGGCGCTCATCAGCGCCGGCACGTCGTCCCGGTGCCCCAACCACCGCAGGCGGTCGGCGACGCCCAACCGCGCCGCCCGCGTCTTCAGCGCCGCCATCCGGGACCGCTCCACGCGGCGCTGGGCGTCGCCGGCGATCGCACAGGTCCAGCCGGGCACGTCCCGCAGCCGGCCGAGGGCCTCCAGCAACAGCTCGTGCCCCTTCCACGGTTCGAACCGGGCGGCGATGAGGAGCAGCGCGTCCGCGTCGCCGACGCCCAGTTCCTGGCGGACCGCCGCCCGGCGCTCCGGCGCCGTCGCCGGCGGGGCGGGGACGGGATAGCGGACGAGCCGGTCGCGGTTCTGCGCAACGCCCAGCCCTTTCGTCAGCAGCCGGGACGCGGGGCGGTCGCGGACGAACTCGCTGTTGAAGATCACGCCGTCCGCCCCGCGGGCCATCGCCCGGCGGAAGGTCCAGTGGGCGGAGTCGGGGTCGTCGTGCACCCACAACAGGCGGGGCGTCCGCCGCGAGACGGCGCCGAACATGGCGAGCGGCCAGAAGCTGTGGAACAGCAGCGCGTCGTAGGGCCGCTCCTCGGCCGCGGCGGTTCGCAAGTGTTCCGCCAGCCGCCGCCGGGCCCGCAGGCCGGTCCACGGGGCCCGCCGCCGCACCGGGCCGAGGTCGAACACCCGCCCGCCGGCGGCCCGCAGCCGCTCGCTCAGCCGGCCCTCGAAGCAGAGGGCGAAGTCCTGCCGCAGCCCCCCGGCCGGCTCGCCCGCGGTCCGTTTCCGGTCGCCCCGTTCGCCGCCCCGGGCTTCCTGGGCGTGCAGCGTTTCCAGCAGGCGTTCCACCCCGCCGTACAGGTTCCCGCTGTAGACGTGCAGCAGGCGGAACGGCCGGGCCGACGAGGACCGCGGCGCCGTCCGCCCCCGGGGGCCGACGCCGGACGCGGCCGCCGGTTCCGCGGCGGCGTCGCCCGTCACGGCGGCGTTCCCGGTCGCGGCGGCGTTCCCCGTCGCGGCGGGCGAGGGGTCGGCGAGAGGCGGCGGGGGATCAGCGACCACCATGACGGACCGCTCGATCGGTCAGTTCCTCGTAAATCGCCTCCACGCGGCCCAGCATGAGGTCCCGGTCGAACTCCGCGAAGGCCCGGCGGCGGGCGCCGTCGGCCAGTTCGCGGCGCATCGAGGGGGACTCCGCCAGCCGATTCGCGGCCCGGGCCAGGGCGGCGGCGTCGCCGGGGGCGACCGTCAGCCCGCTGACGCCGTCCACGCTGACCGCCGGCACGCCGGAGCCGGGAATCGCGGTGTTGATCACCGGGCAGCCGCTGGCCATCGCCTCGATCTGGGCGATCCCGAACGACTCGCTGCGGTGCGTGCTGGGGAACCAGAGGGCGGTTGCGGCCCGAAGGGCGACCCGCACGGCGGCGTCGTCGGCGTTGGGGTGGAAGACGATGCGGTCGGCGACGCCGCACCCCTGCGCGACGCGTTCGACCCGCTCCGCCAACGGCCCGTCCCCCACGATCAGCAGCGTCCCCGGCACGTCCCGCAGCGCCCGCACCGCGACCTCGTGCCCCTTATAGTAGACCATCCGCCCGACCATCACCCACAGCGGGCCGGGGTGCCGGGACCGCAGAACGTCCGCGGCCTTCTCCGCGACCGGATCGAGACCGGCGAACCGGGCCAGGTCGATGCCGAAGGGCACCACCCGCACGCGGTCGGCGTGCTCCCGCAGCACCGGCGAGGCCCGGGCGTACTCCGCGCTGGAGACCAGAATCGCCCCCGCCCGTTGCAGCGCCTTACGTTCCATGATCCGCAGCAGCGCCGCCGCCCGCGACTGCCGGATGATGTCGCTGTGATAGGTGACGACCGTCGGCCCCCGGAACCGACTGCGGGCCAGGGCGAACATCATCATCGGGTTCGGGACGTGCAAATGCAGCAGGTCCGGCGGGTTGTCGGTCGGCTCGCACAACCGTCCGACCCGCGCGCCCCGTCCGGACGCCGCCCGCTCGCGTTCCGGACCCGCCAGCAGGCGGTTCGCCTCCATCGCCAGCCGCGGGCAGACGTCCAGCTTCATGACGTTGCCGAGGCGGCCGTGCAGGGTCACGTCGACGCCGTCGTCCTCGAACCGCCGGCTGCGGGTGCGGCCCAAAGTCAGCGCCCGCCCGCCGCCCGAGGCGTTCCCGCCGCAGTTCACCGCGTGCACCGCGATCCGGTGGCCCCGCTCCGCCAGCCCGGCGGCTAGCTCCCGCACGTGCGATTCGATCCCCCCGCGGGCCGGCGCGTAGTACTTGCCCAGGTGGGCCACGCCCAGGCGGGCCACGTCCCGCCGCCGGGGCAAGCCCTCGACCGGCCGGCCGCCGACGGTCTTGGCGTCAGGACGTACCCGGACCTTCGGGACCCGCACCTCCGGCCCGGCGAGAACCTCCGTGGACGGTGACAACATACGGCGCGGGGTACGGAACGGCGGGACGACTCGCGTCGGGGAGGGACGCCTCGCTCGACGGACCCCGGGGGCGTTTTTTCGGACTGAAGGGTCCGCATCGGAACCGTTCAGCGCCTCCGGCGGGCGGCATCGTAGCCATTCCCGACGCCATCGGAACCGCCCGGCCACCCCAGTCGACCGATTCCTGAAGATTCCCCCAACCCCCCGAACCTCTCTGCGCACCGCTCTCCCGCCGCGGGAGAGCGCCGGGCCCCCGGCCGAGCGCCAGCCGGGAACCGGCCGGAGAACCCGCCCGGGGGCGTTCGGGACGGCGGTCCGGGCGGCGGTCGGCCCCTCGCCCTTGAAGCCCCGCGGCGGGCGCCCCACACTCCCGCGCCTTCATCGCACCTGAACCCCGCGCCCGCACGCTCCCCCCGATGGCCGACCTCATTCCCCCGCACGGCGGCCTCGCCGAGCCCGTCGACCGTACCGTCCCCGCCGCCGAAGTCGAAGACTTCAAGAAGGCCGCCGCGGAGCTTCCGCAGGTGCCCGTCAGCGCCGCGGACCTCTCCAGCGTCTACCGGATCGCCGACGGTACGCTCTCGCCCCTGACCGGGCCGATGACCAAGGCCGTCTACGACAAGGTCCTCAGCGACAGCGTCATCACCCACAACGGGTTCGATTACGCCTGGACGATCCCGATCGCCTTCCCGCTGACCGAGGAGCTGTCCACCAAGGTCCTCGCCGGCCAGACCGTCGCCCTGACCGGCCCCGACGGCGAGATCGTCGCCACGGTCGACGTCGAGGACGTCTACCCCTGGGACAAGGCCGAGTACGTCAAAGCCGTCTACGGCACCGAGCGGACCGACCACCCCGGCGGTCAGATGGTGATGGAGGGCGACGCCGAGGCCACCCACCTGTTCGGCGGCACCCTGCGGGCCCTGCCCCAGCCGAAGAACCCGGCGTTCGGCCAGTACGTGCTCTCGCCGAAGGAAGTGCGGAAGGTCGTCGCGGAGAAGGGCTGGGACGCCGTCGTCGGCTTCCAGACCCGCAACCCGCTGCACCGGGCCCACGAGTACGCCCTGGTCTACGGCTTGGAAACGCTGCTCCGCGAGGGCAAGAACGCCGGCGCCGTGCTGAACCCGCTGGTCGGCGAGACCAAAAGCGACGACGTCTCCGCGGAGATCCGCATGCAGACGTACGAGCAGCTGATCGCCGACAAGGGCCTCGGCGAGGGCGACAGCGACGCGGAGCTGTGGCAGAAAGTCGGCGGCGAGGTCGCCGACCGCGTCATCCTGCTGGGCCTGGACATTAAAATGTTCTACGGCGGCCCGAAGGAAGCGGTGATGCACGCCATCTACCGGCAGAACATGGGCCTGACGCACATCGTCATCGGCCGCAAACACGCCGACGCCCCCTTCGCCGACGGCACCGCCATCTGGGGCGACTTCGACGCCCACGAGATCTTCGACAACCTCAAGGGCGAGTTGAAGATCCAGCCCCTCAAGGTCGGCTTCGCGGCCTACTACGAGAGCATGGGCCGGGTCGACCTGATGGAGAACCACCCGGACGAGAAGCCGGTCTTCATCAGCGGCAAGCAGGTCCGCGCCACCCTGCAACAGGGCGAGCAGGTCGACGAACGCATCATGCGTCCCGGCACCAGCAAGATCCTCGCCGAGGCGATGAAGGCGTAGTTCCCACGCCCGAGCATTGAACTCGCGTCGTAACGCCGAGGCCCCGCGGGGCCTCGGCGTTCTTATTTTCGCCGCTCGTCAAATGCGAGGCAGCGGTCAGTCTCCCGCCGGCATCGGGACCTCCGGCAACTCCAACACCTGCCCTTGGCCCAGCAATCGCTCGCGGAGTCGGGCGTACGGGAGCTCCTGGACCGGAACGTCGCTCGCCGCGGCCAGGGCCGCGGCGACGCCGGCGGATTGGCCGACGATCATCCACGTGCCCTCGATCCGCAGCGACGAGATGCCCACGTGCGTGCAGGAGAGCGCCACCGGCACTAACAGGTTCTCCGCCTGCTCGGCCCGGGGCAGAATCGCGCGGTACGGCACGTGGTAGGCGTAACCCTGCTTGGGCGTCCGCCGTCGCACGGGGAAGATCGTGCCCTCGTTAATCACCCCCTCGCCCTTCCGAGCGACCCGCTGACAGTCGTGCGAATCGATCGGGAAGGAAGAAATCGCGATCGGGTCGTCCTTTGCCGGCTCTTCTAAAATATCTTTCTGACTGATCACGTGGAGCCCCCGCATCCGCCGCGATTCGCGGACGTATAACGCCGGCGGGAAATGGTCGTGGTCCTGAAATTCGTCTTTGCACAGTCCGAGCCCGGCGTAGTTTCGGCGGACGTTCTCGGGCACGGCGGGATCGGTCGTCAGGAAGCGGATGAACTCCAGCGTGTATTGCTTGTGCTCCTCCCAGATTTCGGCTCGTTCCGCCGCGTCGGCCGCGTGCCAGTCGTCGGCGCCGCCGACCAGGCCGAGCGAGAACTGCCCGCCGATCGAATTATTGCCGTCCAGCTTCCCGCCCGGCAGCGGGTAGAGGTCGAAGCCGACGCCGCCGACGCCCGCCTTCAAGGCCCGGCGGACGATTTCAAAGCGGGCGGGGTCGTAGTCCGCCGGCGCCGGCATCGGCACCCGATTCGCCGGGTCCCGCGTGAGGCAGAGACGAAAGCTATAGGTCATCACGTGGTCGTCGCCGGCCCGCTCTGGGCCGGCGTCGGCCGTGGTGACGAGCGGCAGCGGTTCGCCGTCGTCGCCGAAGCCGTCGATTTTCATCAACGATTTGGGATACCGCTTGCCAGCCAGCGATTCGCCGTACTCGTCGCGGCCTTCGCGGCCGACCGTCCAGTCGACGCCCGC
This sequence comes from Alienimonas sp. DA493, assembly GCF_043951915.1. NCBI lineage: Bacteria > Pseudomonadati > Planctomycetota > Planctomycetia > Planctomycetales > Planctomycetaceae > Alienimonas > Alienimonas sp. DA493. Next base: position 5,523 of record NZ_JBINJD010000061.1, read on the forward strand.
GGCGGCCATCAGGTCGCCCTCGTAGGTGCCGTCGACAAACGCCTCAGCGGCGAACACGCCGTCGTTCGTTGTCAGCGACGTGATCCGGGCGCCCTCCTTTTCCACAGATTGCAGCACGCGCCCCGTCAGGGTGACGACGCCGGCTTCCTCCAACATTTGCCGGGTCACCCGCATCGCGACGTGCGGCTCGAACGTCCAGCGGGACTGATCTTTGACCGTCGGGTCGTAGGGGGCCGGAAGGCCGCGATCCGTATAATCTTTCGCGATCCGCACGTGCCATTCGTGGAACAGCCCCATGACCGTGCTGCGGACCATCTGATTGGAGTCGCAGTGGCTCAACCCGCCGGTGCTGAGTCCGCCGACGTGGTCGGTCGGTTCGATGAGCAGCGTCGAGGCCCCCTCGCGGGCCGCGGCGATCGCGGCGCAGAACCCGCCCGGCGTCGCCCCGTAGACGATCACTTCCGCCCGCCGCGGCTCGCTCTCGCCCGGCGGCCCGGCCGCCGCCGCGGACGGGGCGCCGCAGCAGAAGATCAGCAGCGACGCTATGAACTGTGCGGCTCGGTTCATGACGAGCTTTCCCCCGGCGGGCGACGGCAGGGGATTCTTAGTGAGGACGGATCGGTCTCGGCCCCACGCTACCGCACGGCACCGCCCGCTCGCAATTCGGCGTCGACCGCCGGGCCGTCGGATCGCCGCGTCGCGGCCGTCGCCGAAGATCGCCTTTTATTGAGTCGTCGCGCCCGCCGTCAGCAGACCGTCCACGAGCGCCTCGATCGTTTCGTCGCCCGTCGCGTCCTGCCAGTTCAACTCGCCCTGCCACCAGCCGCGGAGGTAGCCTTCCTGATCGACGACGTACACCGTCGGCCACATCGTGTTGCTCCAGGCGTCCCAGTTCTTCGACTCCAGGTCGACGAGGATCGGGAAGTCCAAGCCGCGCTCTTTCGCGGCGGCCCGCACGGCGGCGGGGTCCCGTTCGCGGGCGGTCTCCGGGGTTTGGATGCCGAGCACGACCACCTCGTCCTCGTCGTACGTCTCGTGCCAGCGGTTATAAATCGGGAAATTGGCGTGACAATTGTGGCACTGGAAGGCGTAGAAGTGCACGAGCACCACCTTCCCCCGGAGGTCTTTGAGCGTCAGCGGCTTTGAATTAATCCAGTCTTCCACCGGCTCCAACTCCGGGGCCGTCGGGTAGACCCGCGTCAGACCGGTCACATTAAACGGTTCGCCCAGCGCGAGACCGAGAGCCCGCTGTTGCTCCGGGCGGAGGACCTCGCCGGGGGCGGCCCGTTCGGCCTCGGCCGCGGCCCGGGCGTCGGCCTCGAGCCGCTCCGTCGCTTCGCCCCGGAGCCGGGCCTGCTGGAGCTGCCGCTGAGCCGCGTCCGTCGCCCGGGCGCGTTCGGCGAGTCGGCGCCGCTGCGCGTCCCGGAGGTCCAGTTGCCGTGCGAGCTCCTCGCGAAACAGGGACCGCGTGCCCAGCGCCTGGTATTCCAGCTGCCGCAGTCGTCGGCGTTGCTCGGCGGAGGCCTGATTCGCCAGCCATTCGTGAACGCGATCTTCGAGGCCGCTGATCACCTCGCGCTGTTTCGCCTCCGGCAGGTTCCGCGACCGGAACCATGGGCCGTCGGTCTCCGTGAACAATTCCTCCAGCCCCCGCACCTGCTCGGCCGTGAGGCCCAGCTCCCGATGCACCTCGGGGGCGTGCAGCAGGGCGAGGAGACGCTGCGGGGCGAGGGCGGCGTCGGGCGCCGCGGGGCGGTCCAGCTCCGCCGCCGGCGGCTGGAAGGCGCTGAGGCAGGCGGCGAGGGCGAGGCCGGCGGGCACGGCGTTCGGCTCGGGTCGAGTCGGGCGGGGGCGGGACGACGTGAATGAGCGGGAGCCGCGATGCCGTGGCACGAGACCGGCGGCAGGGAACCTCCCCCGACCTTCCGGAGCGTCAGTCGGTCGCGGGCGGCGGCGCGTCGTCGGCCGTGGCGGCGAGCGTCCAGTACATCCGGGCGACGGCGGCGCTGGGGAGCAGGGTTTTGACCAGCGGGCGCTCGGCCCGGTCGCCGCGGTCCCGCCAGCGGCGGCGGGATTGGACGCGTTCGTCGCCGGCGGGGCGGTAGGCGGCGCGGTTCGGGTCGAACGCCCCGGCCCACTGCTCCCGAAACAGGGCGTCGCGGGTCGCGTCGATCCGGCGGAGCCGGGCGTTGCGGAAGTAGAGGCCGTCGGCGGGGTCGCGGACGTAGCGGTACAGGTAGGCCGCGGTGCGTTCCGCCTCGGCCCGGTACTTCGGTTCGTCCAGCGTCTCGGCGGCGACGGCGAGGCCCTCGATCAGGTGGGGGATGAAGAAGGCCGTGTCGGCGGGGTAACGGCGGGCGGGGTCGGTGATCGCCTCGTCATAGAGGGCGCCGTCGCGGTCGATCGCCGCGTCCGCGGTGCGTTTCAGCCGGGCGCGGAGTTCCGGCCGGCCGGTGCGGTCGTACAGCAGCGCCGTGCCGATCAGCGTCAGGCCGGTGTTGTAGGACCAGCAGCGGCCGTCCAGGCGCCATTCGTCGCCGTCGCGTTTGAGGCCGTCGGCGGTCAGGCCGTCAGGGGTGACGCAGGTGGATTCCACCCATTCGAGATAGGTTGCCGCCCGCTCGACATTTTCCTCCGGCCGAACGCCGAGGTCCGCCAGCTTCAGCGCCGCGACCGCCGCGGTGGAGGCGCTGATCGCCGCCCGCTGGTTCTGGTGCGGCGGGCCGTCAGGGCGAAAGCCCCACCGCATGCCCAGCGGGCCGTCGTCGTCCCGCCACTCGGCGTGGACGTAGTTCTCCATCACCTCCGCGGCTCGGTCGGCGTAGCGGCGATCGCCGGTGGCGACGGTCGCCTCGCAGAAGCCCATGATCAGCCAGGCGTTGTCGTCGCTGTAGCTGTCGAGGTTCCCGGGGCCGAAGAACCAAGCGTTGTAGGCGGACCGCGACGGGTCGTAGTACCGCTCCAGCGCCGCGAAGGCGTCTTCGAGGTCCTGCCGGTACTCCCCCGGCCGGGCGGCCTCGGCGGCGGCGAGCATGCGGAACGCGTCGGTCAGCGGCCAGAGCGTGTGGCCGTAATACCGGCCGCGTTCGTCGCCCGTCCGGACCGTGCCCTCCGCCGCGACGGGCGAGACGTATCGGCCGCGTTCCTCGTCCCAAAACGCCTCCCGCACCCGCCGGGTCAGCCGCTCCGCCTCCGCCGCCCACCCGCCGGGCGGCGGGGCCGGGTGCGCCGCGTCGCCGGCCGCCGCGGTCACGTCGTCCAAAGAAACCGCCGCCGGGGCGACGCCGCAGACGAGCGCCAACACGCACAACGCCCCGCTCGCCGGACGAACGAAGACCCGGAAGACGGGGCGGTCGGACTGACGAATCATCGAGCGGCGTTCGATCACGGGGGACGGTCCGCACGGTTCCCGATGCCCGGGAGCCGGCGTGAAAGGCTACGGACGAACCCGCCCCCGGCCACCCCGGCGGCGGGCCGGGCGGCGACGCGCTACTCCGACGACTCCAACGGCTGCGGGGCGACGCCCTCGTCGGTGATCGTGATCGGTTCGATCCGGCCGTTCTCGTCGAAGGTCATGCGGTCGATACAGGTGACCCGGTGGTTGCCGTCCGTCTCGCCGAGGGGGCGGCGGTGATAGACGGCGTACCATTCGTCGGTTCCGGGCGCCCGGATGACGGAGTGATGCCCGGCGCCGGTGGCGACCTCGGGGTCCTGCTGCAAAACCTTGCCGATCCGTTCGAACGGACCGAAGGGCGAGTCGGCGACGGCGTACGCCACGCTGTAATCCGGCCCCGTCCAACCGCCCTCGGACCACATAAAGTAATACCGGCCGTTCCGCACGAACATCACCGGCCCCTCGACGTAGCCCTCCGGCGTGATCTCTTTGAAAATTTCGCCGTTCTCGAAGGGAACGAAGCCGGTGTAATCGTCGTTTAATTTGGCGATATTGCAGCGCCGCCAACCGCCGTAAATCAGGTAGTCCGTCCCGTCCGGCGCCCGGAACACGAATTGATCGATCGGCTGAGCGCCGTTGTGGAACCGGTCGATCAGCGGTTTGCCGAGGTAGTCCTTGAACGGCCCCGCCGGCGAGTCCGCGACGGCGACGCCGATCCCGCCGACGGCTTCGTCGTTTTGAATGTCGTTGGCGCCGAAGAAGAAATAATAGCGGCCGTTCTTTTCGACCACCGACGGCGCCCACATCGCCCGCCGCGCCCAGGAGACGTTCTTCTTTTCGAGAACGCGCTCGTGCTTCTCCCAGCGCACCAGATCCTTCGACGAAAAGGCGTCGAAGAACGTCTGCTCGTCGTAGGGGGCCGAATACGTGGGATAGATCCAGTAGCGATCGCCGAAAACGACGCCCTCCGGATCGGCGTACCAGCCGTCGAACAACGGGTTGCCGGAGGTCTCGGCGGCCCCGTCCCCCTCCCCGGCGAACGCCGAGCCGACGAACGGGACGGCGAGCAGCACAACGGCGGGGAGCAGGCGCAACGTTTCGGGCATCAAGGTCGCTCAGTTTTGGAAGGGGGCGACTGAGCTTACCCGCGGAGGCCGGCGTGTCACCCCGCCGGTTACCTCGCCGGCGGGACGACCGGGCGGGCGGCGACGATCTCCTCCAACAGCGGGCGGTACGCCTTCCGGGCCGCGTCCCGCACGGCCTCCGCGGCGGGGTCCCGGCCGGATTCGTCCAGCGTGCGATCGTAGAGTTTGAACCAGGTCCGCAGCAGTTTCTCCGTCGTCAGGGCCTCGGCGGCGGTCTTGAGCCGGTCCACCTCCGCGGGGACGAGGGCGTGGAGGTAGGCGAGGCGGGCGAGTTCCTCCTGGGCCAGCGGGCGGAGGGCGTCGGCGTCGTCCGGGGCGAAGTTGTCGGCGATGATCTGTCCGCCGCGTTCGCCGAAGCCGGCGCCGATCCAGCCGCCGGCCAATCCGCCGACCGCCCCGCCGACCAGCGGACCGAGGATCGGAATGAAAAACAGCGACGTCGCCCCGACCGCCGCCCCGGTGGCGGCGCCCGCGGCCCCGCCGGCCGTCACGGCGCCGGCCTCGAAGAGATCCTTCGTCGCCTGCCGCCAGGAGGACTCGCCGGTGACGAGGGCCCGGTAGACGCTCGGTCCGGCGGCGAACATCAGCACGGCGGGGTTCTTGCCGAACGCCGCCCGGGCCAGCCGCTTCGTCGTGCGGCCCTTCGCCTCGCCCCAGACCCAGCCGATCGCCCCGCCCACCGCGGAGGCCCCCCGCTCCGCCAGCGCCGCCGCCGTGCCCAGCGGGCCGTCGCCCCAACTCTCGTCGTCCTGGGCTTCCGTATAAGCCTCCGCCCAGACCGTCTGGGCCCGGCGGATCGTCTCCGTCACCCCGCCCGGCGCCCGGCAGACGACGCGGTCGGTCGTCGGGTCGTAGGCGAGCCCCTCGACCTTGCCGCCGCGGGCGAGGTTCGCGGCCTGCTCGTAGGCGTAGGCGCCCTCGCGCACCCGCGCCTCGGCCTCCTCGGGGGAGAGGTCGGCGCGCTCGGCGAGTTTGCGGACGCACTCCTCCCGCTGCCCGGCGGGGGCTTCGAGGGGGGCGTCGGCGGTCGGGGCGTCGCCGTCCTCGAGGGCGGCGGCGACCGTGGAAGCGGCGTCGGGGCCGTAAAACGCGGGCGTATGGCGGGGGGCGGGCGACGACATCCCGGCAGAATACCCGGTCGCCAGGTCGGGGCCGACGGGGGACGCCCCCGCCGACGCGTCCGGCCGAGTAGGATGGCCGGGCAGCGCGCTCGTGCCCCCCGCCGGAGAGGACCATGTCCTTTCAACGTTCCCCCTCCCGCCGCAACTTCCTCACCTCGACCGCCGGCGCCGCCTCGCTGCTGGGATTGGGCGACACGGCGTTCCTGAGCCGCCTGCGGCCGGTCTTCGCGGAGGAGGCCCGCGTCGACCCGAGCACGGTGCAGTTCGACTCCGGCATTGAACCGACCGTGCGGCTCATCGAAGACACCCCGCGGGAGCGCCTGCTGGAGGAGGTCGCCGCCCGCATCGAGAAGGGGTTGAGCTACCGCGAACTGTTGGCGGCCCTGCAACTGGCCGGCGTGCGGAACGTGCAGCCGCGGCCCTCGGTGGGGCATAAATTCCACGCCGTGCTGGTGGTCAATTCGGCCCACCTGGCGAGCCTGGCCTCCCCGCCGCAGCACCGCTGGCTGCCGATCTTCTGGGCGCTGGATTATTTTAAAAGCGCCGCCGCCCGCGACGTGCGGGAGGGGAATTGGACGATGCAGTCGGTGGACGAATCCGCCGTGCCGGGCTCCACTGCGGCGGGCGCCGCGTTCACCGCGGCGATGGACGGCTGGGACGAATCGGCCGCGGACGTCGCCGCCGCCGGCCTGGCCCGCGCCGCCGGGGAAAATGAGGTCTACGAACGCTTCTTCCGCTACGGGGCCCGGGATTTCCGCTCGATCGGGCACAAGGCGATCTTCGTGGCGAACAGCCGGCGGACGCTGCACTGCATCGGCTGGCGACACGCCGAGCCGGTCGTGCGGTCGCTGGCCTACGCCCTGCTGATGCACGAGGGCGACAACCCCGCCGGCCGCGACGCCGACGCCGACCGCCCCTTCCGCACCAATCAACAGCGACTGACGCAGATCCGCCCCGACTGGCGGGACGGCAAGCTCGACGACGGCGCCACGCAGGAACTGCTGGCGGCCCTGCGGTCCGACGCCAACGAGGCCGTCTGCGACCTGACCGTCGAGATTTTAAACCGCGGCGTCTCCCCGCAATCCGTCTGGGACGGCCTGCTGGTGGGGGCCGGCGAACTCCTCATGCGGCAGCCGGGGATCGTCGCCCTGCACGCCCTCACCACCACCAACGCCCTGCGGTACGCCTACGACGCCAGCGGCGACGACGAGACCCGCCGCCTGGTCCTGCTGCAAAACGCCGCGTTCCTGCCGATGTTCCGCGACGCCATGCACGGCCGCGGCGCGGTGCGGGATTTGAACGTGGAAGCCCTCCAGCCGGCCGCGCTCGACGGCCCGCCGGAGGAGGCGATCGGGCGGATCTTCGCCCAGATCGACGGCGACCCCCTCGCCGCCGCGGCGTCGACGCTGGGCTATCTGCAGGCGGGGAACTCGGCGGAATCGTTGATCGACGCCGCCCGGGTGCTCGTCTATCTGAAGGGGAACGACGCCCACGATTATAAGTTCAGCTCCGCCGTGCTGGAGGACTATTACAAAGTCTCCCCGGCGTGGCGGGACCGCTTCCTGGCGGCGAACGTCTTCAAATTGCAGGGCTCCGCCCGCCCGGACAACGCCCTCGTCCAACGCACCCGCGAGGCGTTCAAGGCGTAAAGGGAGGTTGAGGGCGAGAATCCGATTAACCCGAAGCGTCAGCGAGGGACGTCCGCGCAGCGGACGCGGCCACGTCGCTCGCCCTCGCTGACGCTTCGGGTTGGTGCTCTGAGAGGGCGACGGAACCGCCGCCTACCCCGCCCCGAACCGCACCGCGGAGCGGCCCGCCGGCAGGTCGAAGCAGACGACCGTCCCCTCCGGCGTGCGGCGCCAGGTGTTTTGATCCAGGGCCGCCGCGTCGGCGACCTCTTTCAATTCCTGAACGGCGGCCGGCCCGTCGCCGCGGCGCTCCAGCCGCGGGGGGAGCCGGTCAGCGGGGGCCTCAATTTGCAGGGTGAACTGCGGACAGGCGAAGGGGGCGTCCAGCAATACGTCGCCGCCGTCGCGGGCGATCGTGGTGAACTGCTTCGCCGCGGCGTGGCGGGCGATCTCGCTGAGCTTCATCCAGAGGACCCGATCGTCGAACCGCTCGTGCAGGGCGGTGACGATGCGGCGGAAGGCGGCGAAGCCGGTCTCGGCGCCGTGATTATATAGACCCGGCCAGTGGCAGAGCATCACCGCGGGGTCGCCCCGCTCGATGAGCTCCACCATCCGGCCGCCGGTGGCGTCGGCGTTGCAGTAGAGTTCGTCCCGCAGCGGGTCGTCGCCGGTCCACCCGCCGAACCAGTCGCCCGTGGCGGCCGGCACGGTGACGACGCACTCCGGCGCTCCCGCTTCCAATCCTTGAACGTCCCGCACCTCCGCGGCGACCGGGTCGTCGCCCAGCCGGACGTATTTAAAGAAGTGGCGGACGGTCCCGCCCGGCTCGTCCGCCCCGCCGAACTCGTTCTCCCCGCCGAAGACGTCCCCCACGGCCTGCCGCACGGCGACGGCGAGGCGGTCCTCCACGCCGTTGCCGAAGCCGCCCGGCGTGGTCACGCCCGTGCAGGGCAGCCCGCAGTTCTTCAACACCCGCAGCGACGCGGCGAGGTACGCCGCCAGTTCGTCCGTCGACACGCCCGCGTCGCGGCCGGGATACCAGTTCTCCATATCCGCCGGGCCGGTCAGCGGTTTGGGGCGGCCGGTCTTGAGATCAATCACCCGGGTGTGGGTGAGCATCTCCGGGTGAACGTCCCAGTTCGGCAGCATCAGGTCGCGGACCAGCGCCAGGCTGTCGGCGAGGGCCTGGGCGGACCACCCCGGCAGCGTGCGGTCTAACCAGCCGACGCAGGCCGGGTACGGCACGACGCTGTATTTGCCCCGCACGCCCCGTTCGGCGCACCACTCCCCGAAGGAGCGGACGAAGGCGTCCGGGATCTCCGCCGGCCAGCTTTGCCACGGTTTCTGGTAGTCCTTCCGCCCCGGCCAGGCCTCGGCGAACTGCGGGGTGGCGAACCGGCCGAGGTTCACCAGACAGGTCGAATCGTCGATCACGAACGACAGCGGCACGCGCCCCCGGGGCGACAGCACGGTCACGCCCCGCGGCGCCGCGTCCGCCGCGGCGCCGGCCCGGGCGGCGGCGCCCCGCGGGGAGAATCCGGCGGCGAGCGCCGCCCCGGCGGCGGTTTGCAGGAACTGACGACGGGTGGGACCGGCCATGGGCGTCGGCGCTCAATGCGGAACGAACGCCCGACGTTAGACCGTCGGCGAACGCCCCGCCACGCGCCCCGCAGCGTTAGACTGGCGGCATGTCCCTCGCGACCGCCGCCCCGCCGCCGACCGAACCGCCGTCCGTCGCCCCGCCGACGACGCCCCCCCGCCGGACCGCCCGCTCCGCGTCCGCGGCCCCGGGACTCACGCTGACGGACTTGGCGGAGCGATTCGGCCCGCTGCCGGCCGCCCGGGTGCTGAACGAACCCCGCCCCGGCGCCGCCACCCGGGAGGATTGGGAAGCCGCCAACCGCCGCGGCGACGGCCTGTACGAACTGATCGACGGCACCCTGATCCGCAAAGCCGTGAGCGACCTCTCTTCCTGGCTCGGTGGAAAGCTCTTCCGCCTTCTCGGCAACTTCGCGGAGGACGGCGGCCTCGGCTACGTCCATCCCGCCGACGGGTTCTTCGACTTCTCGGACGGGCTGCGGGCGCCGGACGCCTCGTTCACGCGGCTGAAAGATCGCCCCGACGGCCTCCGGGAGCGCGGCTACAGCGACGTGCCGCCGGCGCTGGTTGTGGAGGTCCTCTCCCCCGGCAACACGCGGCGGGAGATGGAACTGAAGCGGCGAATTTACTTCGCCGCGGGCGTGGAGGTCGTGTGGGAAGCGGACCCGGGGACGCGGACCGTCGTCGTCTGGACGGCGCCGGACGCCTCGCGGGAGCTGTCCGCCGAAAACGGCGACACCCTCTCCGGCGACCCCGTGCTGCCCGGCTTCGCCGTCCCGCTGGCGGAACTGTTCGCCCGCCCGGCCGCCTGAGCGGGTCGGCGCCGGACCGGGCGGGGAACGAACCGGGTCGTCAGCTGCCGGCGTTGGCGGCGGGGGCGGCCTCGACGCCGGCGTTGGCGAGCAGGTCGGCGGGGATGGGCGTCCAGCGGTTCACCGGGGCGGCGAGGTTCTGGTTCGCCACGTGCTTCACCAACGGGTGCAGGCGGCCGTAGGCGGCCAGCAGTTCCGACGGGACGGACTCCCCGGTGAGGATCGCGGTGTTCGACAGGCGCGGCACCTCGCTGGGGGCCAGAGGTTTGAATGCGAACTCCAGCGTGCGGAAGTTCTCCACGTGCTCCGGCGAGGGGCGGGTGTTGTAGCTTTTCGCCATAGCCCGGCCGAGCTCCTCCAACGCCCCCGGCAGGGCGCTCTTCACGTCGCTGGGGGCGCCGGGCAGTCGGACCAGCGCCATCGCGGCCCGGGTGCGGGCCTCAAACGGGCGGGATTCGTCCTGCACGACGGTCAGCAGCTTGCGGAGGAGGGTCGGCTCCCGCAGGTTCAGCCGAGCCACCGCGGCGGCCAGACCGCCCTGCATCCAGCCGGGGTACTCCGGGTGGGCGACGAGGTCGTCGGCGAACAGGTTGGCCGCCTCGAACTGCAGTTGGCCCGGCACGTTGCGGCCGTACTCCGCCACGAAGGCGATCGCGGCGGCCGCCTGATACTTCACGGCCAGCTCCGGCTCCGCGTCGCCGGTCGCCTTGTAGATTTCCAGCAGCGGGCCGAGGGCGGGGCCGTAACGCCGGATCGGGTTGCTCGGGCTGCCGTCGCCGGACACCTCCAACCGGCTGAGGATCTTGATCGCCTGCGTCCGCAGCACGAGGTGATTGTCCTTCAGCTTGACCACCTCCGCGGCGAGGATCGGGAAGACCGCCAGGCGGATCTCCTCGGTGCCGCGGCCGCCCCGGCGGGGGCCGACGTTGCGGTTCGCCTCGCGGATCAGCTCCGCCACCGCGGCGGCGAGGGCGCGGCGGTCCTCGACCATCGGGCCGGGCGGCTCGGGCTCCTCGCCCTCTTCCGCCTCGTCCTCCTCGACCTCCTCCGGCGGGGCCGGGCCGGTGAGTTGGGCGACCCGCCATTTGGCCCAGTTTTCAATGACCGCCCGGTTGTCCGCGTTGGTCGGGCCGACTTCCAGCACGTCCCGGTAGCGGGCCTGCCGGACGGCAAACCCCAGTTGCTCAAGCTCCTCGGGACTCGCCAGCGGGGTGACGGTCGTCATGCTCGCCGGTTTGTTCGGCGGCGGCTGGATGCCGCGGGGCAGCGGCGGGCCGGTTTTGGGGCCGGCCTCCGGGTCCGCCGCGGCGGCGTCCGGCTGAGCGGCCTCCTCGGCGAGTTCCGCCGCCGGGCTGTCCGGGGCGGCCTGCCGCGCGAACGCCGCGGGGGCGACGGCCAGCGTCGCCGCCAGGGCCAGCGCGAACCGGCCCCCCAGCGCCAATCCGCCACGGGGCGACAGCGACCGGACGAACGGCAGCGAACGGGACGACGGACGACGCATGGAACTCTCGGAACGAGCGGCGGAGCGCCGCAGAACGCGACGGTGGGTTAGTCTTCCGGGCGAATCGACGGCGGTCAACGTCCCTCCGCGCCCGGAGTCGCATCGGCGCCGGCGGGAACGCCGCTGCGCCGGTCTCTCCCGCTGCGTCCCTCCGATCGGTTCCCCGCTCGGCCCCCGTCCGCCCCCACCGACCCGGATGAACCTCCTCTTCCACACCCCGGGCCACGCGCGCCACGACCCGACCGCCCTCAGCCCCGGCCATCCGGAGCGGCCGGCCCGGCTGAACGCCCTCGCCCCGGTTCTCGATCAGGCCGCGACGAACGGCTGGACCCGCCGCGAGCATGCCCCCGCGACCGACGACGCCCTCGCCCGGCTGCACCCGGCGGCTCATCTCGCTTGGCTGGAGGAGTTGGCGAACGGCGGCGGGGGCCGGGCGGAGGCCGACACCGCCCTCACCGCCGGGTCGATGGACGCCGCCCGCAGCGCCGCGGGGGCCGGACTGGCGGCGGTGGACGCGGTCGTCGCGGAAAGCGACGTGCGGGCCTTCTGCGCCGTGCGGCCGCCGGGGCACCACGCCCGACCGTTCGTGGACCGCGGAGCGATGGGGTTCTGCCTGCTGGCCAACGCCGCCCTCGCCGCCGCCCACGCCCGGGCCGCCCACGGGCTGAACCGCGTGCTGGTGGTCGACTGGGACGTGCACCACGGGAACGGCACGCAGGACGCCTTCTACGAAGACGAAAACGTGCACTTCCTCAGCCTGCACCGCTTCCCCTTCTACCCCGGCAGCGGGGCGAAGGACGAAACCGGCGCCGGGGCCGGACTGGGCGCGACCCGCAACCTGCCGACCGCCTTCGGCACCCCGCCGGACACGATCGTCGGCCGGTTCCGCACGGCGCTCGCCGACGTGGCGGACGCCTGCCGGCCGGAGCTGGTGATCCTCTCCGCCGGCTTCGACGCCCGCCGCGGCGACCCGGTGGGCGATCTGGGGCTCGAACCGGAGCACTTCGCCGCCCTGACCGCCGCGGTCGTGGAGGTCGCTGACGCTCACGCCGACGGCCGGATCGTCAGCCTGCTGGAGGGCGGCTACGACCCCGCCCAACTCGCCGAGGGCGTGACGATCCATCTGGCGGCGTTGGCGGCCGGCGGGGCGTCGTCCGAATGACGACAGTGCGAAAATGCGACACCTCCCCGGGGGCCGTCGGCGGACAAATCGGTCCATTCTCATGCGATCGAGATTTTTTCGACGTTACCGGCCGGTTCGCCGCGGGTTGAATTGTTGAATTACTGAGACCGATCGCTCTCGGCTCCAATCCTCCCGCTCCGCCCCGTTGATGCGCCCGCCGCAGCCCCCCCCCGGTCGTCTGTTCGCCCTCGCGGCGCCGTTCCTGCTGGCTCTGAGCGTCGCCTGCCCGGCGGCGGAGCCGGTGGAACCGGCGGAGGCGACGGGCCGGCCCGGCGGCGCCCCGGCGCCGTCGGCCGTGCGGGCGGCCGCGGCGGTGGACGCGGCGGTCGCGGCGTACCTGTCGGACGAGGCGCTCTCCCCGGCGCCGATCGCGGCGAACGACGACCTGCTGCGGCGGCTCACGCTGGACGTGGCCGGCCGCCTGCCGACCCCCGCGGAGCAGGCCGACTTCGCCCGCATGGACGCCGCCGACCGCGGCGACCGGGCCGTCGCCCTCGACGCCCTGCTGGACGATTCCGGCTACGCCGCCAACTGGGCGGCGTACTGGCGGGACGTGATCTTCAAGCGGGCCACCGACCAGCGGGCCGCCCGCAGCGATCACGTCTTCGAAGCCTGGATGACCGAGCAGCTGGCCGCCGGCCGCGGCTGGGACGAGATCGCCACGGAGCTGATCACCGCCACCGGAGAGATCGGCGAGAACGGGGCGACCGGGCTGATCCTCGCCCAGGGGGCCGCCGGCGGGGAGGTCGCCGCGGAGACCAGCCGCATCTTCCTCGGGGTGCAGATCCAGTGCGCCGAGTGCCACGATCACCCCTACGACCGCTGGAAGCGCGAGGACTTCCACACCCTCGCCGCCTACTTCCCCCGCATCCGTCTGCGGCGGGTCGACCTGCCGGAGAAGCTGCCCAACGGCCAACCGCGGCGGACGTTCGAGGTCGCCAGCGTGAACGCCCCCGGCGGGGATCGGGGCCAGGCGGAACAGGGCGTGAAGCGCCTGCGGGAGGCGCTGACCCGCCGGTTCCGCTTCCTCGACGCCGACAACGACGGCGGGCTCTCGCTGGAGGAATTGCAGAAGACCCCCGCCCGTCGCCGGGCCGACCGCGTCCTCGCCGCCGCCGACCGGGACGGCGACGGGAAGCTCAGTCGGGACGAGGTGCGGGACCTGAAGGTTCCCGCCGCTCTGCTGGCCAACACCCGGGCCGGCGAGCACTTCATGCCGGACCTGGAGAACCCCGAGGAGCCGGGCACGCCGATCGACCCGGCGTTCTTCCTGACCGGCGAAGCCTCGGAGCCGGGCCTGCCGGACGCGGAGCGCCGGGCCGTCGCCGCGGACCTGATCACCGGCAACGAATGGTTCGCCAAGGCCGTCGTGAACCGCGTGTTCACGCAGCTGACCGGCGAGGGCTTCTACACCCCGGTGGACGACATCGGCCCGGACCGCAGCGTGCGGTTGGAGCCGGCCCTGGACGTTCTGGCCGAAGGCTTCGTCGCCAACGACCACGACCTGCGGTGGCTGATCCGGGCGATCTGCCTGACGGACCTCTACAGCCGGGCGATCGACGCCGACGCCCCGGCGTTCGCGGCCGCCTGGCCGGTCCGGCTGCGGGCCCACCAGATCTACAACAGCGTCGCCCACGTCGCCGGCAACGGGGACCTGGAGACGGGGCTGGACCGCCTGAACGCCGGCGGCCGCCGCGGCCGCCGGGCGGGGGCGTACGGCACGCCCGACCCCCGCCCCGCGGCGTCGCGGGCGCTGGAGGAGACCTTCGGGTTCGATCCCAGCACGGCCCGGGAGGACCTCAACGGCGACATCCCGCAGGCGCTGGCCCTGATGAACGGCCTGCTGACGAACCGGCTCGCCTCGGCGAACGGCCTGCTGGCGGTCCTGCTGTACGAAAACCCCAGCGACGTCCACGCCGTCCGGGCGCTGTACCGGCTGATTCTCGTCCGCGAACCCACGGAGGAGGAGCGCACCGTCGCCTTGGAGTACGTCGCAGCGGCCCCGGACCGGGCGAGCGGCTTCGAGGACGTCGCCTGGGCCCTGCTGAACGGAGCGGAATTCCTGACGCGTCGCTGAACTTCGTGTGAGTCACGCGTTTGCCGCCCTCCAAGAGGGCGGCGAACGACCCGCCCCCGTTTTCTCTCCCGCCCCGCCCCCCGATGTTCGCCCCGCACGCTCACCTGTCCCCCGCCCCCGGCCGCGCCGCCCGCGGAACCTTCACCCGCCGCCGGTTCCTGCGGGACCTGTCGATGTACTCCGCCGCGGGGGCCGCGACGCTCGGCCTGGGCGGGTCGCTGCCCTTTTCCGCGGCGCTCGCCGCGGACGCGGAGGGGATGCGGAAGCGGGGCAAGGCGATGATCGTGCTCTGGATGGCCGGGGCTCCCAGCCAGTTCGAGACCTTCTCCCCCAAGCCGGACCACGAGAACGGCGGCGGCACCGAGACCGTCGCCACCGCGATCCCCGGGGTCGAGTTCGCCAAGGGCTGGGAGAACCTCGCCGCCGCGGCCGGCGATCTGGCGGTGATCCGCTCCATGACCAACAACGAGGGCAACCACCAGCGGGCCAGCTATCAGCTGCACACCGGCTACGCCCCCACCGGCAGCGTGCGGCACCCGTCGGTCGCGGCGGGCATCCTCCAGCAGATCGCCCCGGAGGACTTCAACCTGCCGGCGTCCGTCACCATCGGCGGCGGGCGGGGCGGGGAGCTGTACGGCGGCGGGTTCCTCGGCGTGCAGTACGACCCGCTGAACGTCGGCCGGGCCGGGCAACTCCCCCCGAACGTTCTGCCGACGGCGGGCGAGTTGAACGAACGCCGCGTGCGGAACCGGCTGGCCCTGATGAACAAGCTGGACGGCTCCTTCGCCCGCCGCGGCGGGGCCGCCGTGGTGAAGAACCACCGGGAGATCTACCAGCAGGCCGGCGACCTGATGCTGGACCCGAATCTGGACGTGTTCACCCTCGACGACGAACCGCAGAGCGTCCAAGAGCGCTACGGCGATAGCGAGTTCGGCCGCGGCTGCCTGCTGGCCCGCCGGCTGGTCGAGGCCGGCGTGACCTACGTCGAGGTCCGGATGGGCGGCTGGGACACCCACGACGACAACTTCAACCGCGTCGCCGCCAACGCCGCCCAAGTCGACCCGGCCTTCAGCGCCCTGATCGCGGACCTGAAGGACCGCGGTCTGCTGGACGACACGCTGGTGTTGTGGACCGGCGAGTTCGGCCGCACCCCCAAGGTGAACGCCCGCGGCGGTCGTGACCACTTTCCGAAGGCCTTCAACAGCGTGCTGGCCGGCGGCGGGGTGCGGGGCGGCCAGGTGATCGGCGCCACCACCGCCGACGGCATGGCCGTCGCCGACCGCCCGGTGCGGGTGGACGACCTGCTGCGGAGCTGCTGCCACGCGTTGGGCGTGGACGCCGACCACGAGCACCTCTCCCCGCTGGGCCGCCCGCTGCGGGTGGTCGACAAGGGCGAGGTGGTGGAAGAACTGTTCGCCTGAGCGGCGCCCCATGCGTCGGGCCGCCCGCGGACAGCGGCTGAGAATCTGAACCCAAAAGAACGGCCCCGCCCGAGCGAACTCGGGCGGGGCCGGTTTCTTCACCCGAACAGGGGTTTCTCAGTGCACGCGGGTCTTAGTCGCTGACCGCGGAGTTCTCCTCGAGGTATTCCTCGTCGAACGCCTCCTGCTCCTCCGGCGTCATTGCGGTCGATTCATCGTAGGGCACTTCCCCGTCCTGAACGTCGGAACATCCCACCAGGGCGAGGGGCGCCAACGGGCACAGCAGGACGGCGAGGGCGGACAGACGTGCGGCGGAACGCGGCATGGAAGACTCCGAACGGATTTCGGGGGACGGGACAGGAAAGGGAACGTCAATGTAAGATCGCTTTCCCTTCGTCCGCCAGTCACGCGGTCGAAGTCGGAGAAGGCGCCGCGCGGGGCGAACGAACGTCGACGAAGGTTTGGGGAGGTCCGGGCGGACGGATCCCGACGCTGCGGTTGAGCGGAACGGAGCGGAACGGAGCGGAATCGACGCCGCTGCCGGTCGTGCCGCCGACGCAAAAGTATCAGGGGCGACGGATGCCAATGCTTGACAGGACGCCGGAGCGTCGATAGTCATCGATGTTCACAAATCCGTCTCCGCGGAGCTCGTCTGTCGTTTCTCCCGAACCTCCTGTTCGGGTCGGCAGGACCAACTCGCGGCGTCCGGAAGTCCCTCGGCGATCCGCCGAGGTTTCCACATCCCGCTATTCGGCGGGACTTCCCTCCTCGGAATTCAATCCCCATGCTCCGTCAACGACCCGCCGAATCGGCCCGGCGTCGCGCCGGTTTCACGCTGATCGAACTGCTGGTGGTGATCGCGATCATCGCGATCCTCGTCTCGCTACTCCTGCCGGCCGTGCAGCAGGCCCGCGAAGCGGCCCGCCGCAGCCAGTGCCAGAACAATCTGAAGCAGATTGCGCTGGCCATGCACAATTACCACAGCACCTACAAGACCTTCCCGTTGAGCTTCGGCGGGACCAGCGACAGCCGGAACCGGTTGAGCTTCCTCGTCGGCCTGATGCCCTACATGGACCAGACCGCCGTCTGGAACCAGATTACCCGGCCGATCGACGACGACGGCGACGGCACGGTCGACTGGAACGCGTACGGCGCCAACCCGTGGACGACCGGGTATCCGCCGTGGCGCTTCCAGGCCGCCAGCCTGCTCTGCCCCTCCGACGGCGCCCCCGTTCGCGGCATCGGCGATACGAACTACGCCCTGAACTGGGGCGACAACCCCAGCGGCGCCGGCGACCCGGACCGGCCCGAGGCTCGCGGCATGGGCATCCGCGGCGATTGCATCGGCATCCAGGACGTCCGCGACGGGACAGTCAACACGATCCTCATCGGCGAGATCGGCCGCGGCATCCAAGGCGACCGGGAATTCCGCCGCGGCTACGCCGACGACGTCCCCGGCCTGAACCACAGCGCGACCGGCTATGAAGACCTCAGCGAGCTCTGCATCGAACAGGTCACCGAGGCGGGGAACCCCGGGTTCTACGACCCGAACTACTACTACAACGGCAGCGGCGAGATGCGCGGCACCCGCTGGGCGGACGCCGGCATGGTGTTCACGCAGTTCCTGACCATCATCGCCCCCAACGGCCCGAGCTGCGTTCGGAACGGGGTCGACTGGGAAAACGGCGTCATGACCGGCGGGAGCTTCCACACCGGCGGCATGCAGGTCGCGATGGTCGACGGCTCCGTGACGTTCATCTCGGAGACCATCAACAACGGCAACATCGACGCCGGCGCCGTGACCTCCGGCCGCAGCCCCTACGGCGTGTGGGGCGCGCTGGGCACCAGCATCGGCGGCGAGGTCGTGGACGAGTACTGATCGACGTCCGTTCCCCACCGTCAACCGGCGGGGCCGCTGCGGCGGCCCCGCCGGTTTTTTATTTCTGGCGACGGCGCCGCCCGCACCGCACGGCCGCCGCTCCCCGCGCGAGCCGACGAACGGGCGGGCGCGGTCGGGACGGAGACGCCGGCGCGGCCCGTGTTCCGCCCAGCGAGCCCCGCCTCGCTCACGCCCTGTACAGCGAGAACTAACGGGCGTTCTCCCGCCCCCAGGCCGGCCCCGCGGCGGGGCGGAGCCGGCTTCCTCTCGACTGTCGGCCGATCACGGAGGACAGCGGGACCGTGACGAACGCCCGTCTTCCCGCTTTGCAACCGGAGCGGATTATGTTTGCGGGCGCGGCCCCACCGGGCTAGGGTCAACGCTTCTTGATGCGTTTCGCCGCCTGTGCGGGGGTCGATTCTGGGACTTCTCCGTCCCCGGCGCCCGACTGCGGGTGCGTCAGGACTTACGCGTCGGCGGTTCCGCCGGCCGGGACGCTTTTCGTCCAATCCCCCCTCCTCCCCCAACCCGGTCTCCCCACGTGATCACGTTACCTAAGGCGCCGCGCGCGCAGAAGAACTCCGGCTTCACCCTCATTGAACTGCTGGTGGTCATCGCGATTATCGCGATCCTGGTTTCCCTGCTGCTCCCGGCCGTGCAGCAAGCGCGTGAGGCCGCCCGCCGGAGTCAGTGCCAGAACAACCTCAAGCAGCTCGGGCTGGCCCTGCACAACTACCACAGTACCTACAAGTCCTTCCCGATTTGGAAGGGCGGCACCGGGAACAACGTCCCGATGCCCGGCGGCGGCACTGCGGAAGGCAACCAGCGAAACCTCAGCCCGCTGGTGACCTTGCTGCCGTATCTGGACCAGACGGCTCTGTGGAACCAGATCTCCAAGCCGTTGGACGACGATAACGACGGCACGGCCGACTGGCCCCCGATGGGCACCCGGGTCTGGCGGGGGAGCTACCCGCCGTGGCAGACGCAAGTCACGACGCTCCTGTGCCCCTCCGACATCGGGAAGTCGCCCACGTCGATCGCCGCCACGAACTACGCCTTCAACCTGGGCGACAACGGCAGGGCGAACAACCGCAGCGGCGCCCAGGCCCGGGGGCCCTGGGTCCGGCGAAATAGCCTCGGCCTGCGGGACCTGCGGGATGGGACCGTGAACACGATCCTGATGGGCGAGATCGGCATCCATGAAGGCTCGCGGCAGTTCCAGTCCAACTGGAAATGGAGCGTGTCCGGGATGACTCTCGACGGCAGCGGGCCGTCCAACATCGGGGACGCCTGCGTCGACGGCGTCGCCGCCCCCGACGAACCCGGCTTCTACACCCCCGGTAATCTGCTTACCGGCAACAGCAACCGCGGCCGCGGCGCCCGGTGGCCCGGCGCCTACGCCCCGATCAGCGGCTTCCACACGGTCGTGCCCCCCAACGGGCCGTCCTGCAGCACCGGCACCGACAGCGGCAACGGCCTGAACGCCGACGGCGTCTTCGCCGCCGGCAGCTACCACACCGGCGGCGCCCAGTTCGTCTTCGGCGACGGATCCGTGACCTTCATCAGCGAAAGCATCAACACCGGGAACCTCAACGCCCGTCATAAGACGTCCGGCAAGAGCAACTACGGCACCTGGGGCGCCCTGGGCACCCGCAACGGCGGCGAAGTCACCGACGAGTACTGATCCCCGTGCGTTCCGCGCACGACGACCGGCGGGGCCGCTGCGGCGGCCCCGCCGGTTCTTTTTTTGTCCGCGACGGACGAATCAGGCGGGAACGTCCCGTGTCGCCGCGCCCGAGCGACGCTGCGGTCGAACGTCCGGGGACGCCGGCCCTGAGCCGCTGCGTCAGATCCGTCCTCCGACCTCGCTGCTACAGCGGGCGTTGCGCCCGACGCGCCGCGGAAGAGCCGCCCTACTCGTACTGTTCTTCTTCTGCGCCGGCGGCCTCCATCGCTTCGATCTCTTCCGCCGACAACTCAACCGACGCAGCGTTGGAACCGGCGTCCGAGTCGCCGCACCCGGCGAGCGACAGAACGCCGAGCCCGAGGCAGGCGGCGAACAGGGGAACGCAATGCAACGGACGACGCATCGACACGGGAGGCTCCGAACGGAGGGGGTGAGACGGGACGAAGGTACGTCCGCCGCCCCGCCGCGGGTATCGAGGACGGATCGCACGGGCGAATGGGTCTCGGGCCGGCCGCCTGAGCGGTGCGGACGGCGGCGCGTCCGCGGAAAGGGGGCGGGCGTCCGCATTGTGCACGGACGCGACGCGGCTAATATCAGCGGATTCCGGTCCGCCCCCACGATCCCGCAGGGGCGTCCCCGGCACGATTTCCAACCGCCCGTCCACGGCGGGTCGTTCCGGGCGTCGGATTCACCGCGGCCAACCTGTTTCGCCGCACTTTCCCTTTCTTCTCAGGAAACGTCCGTATATGTCACGACGTGCCTTTGGCCCGCGGATCAGTTCAACCCCGACGCGCCGTGCGGGTTTCACGCTGATCGAACTGCTGGTTGTGATCGCGATCATCGCGATCCTCGTCTCGCTGCTTCTGCCCGCCGTGCAGCAAGCCCGGGAGGCGGCCCGCCGCAGCCAGTGCCAGAACAACCTCAAGCAGCTCGGCTTGGCGCTGCACAACTACCACAGCACCTACAAGTCCTTCCCAATCTGGAAGGGCGGCACCGGGGCGAACGTCCCGATGCCGGGCGGCGGCACCGCGGAAGGCAACGAGGGGAACCTCAACCCGATGATCCCGCTGTTGCCGTACATGGACCAGACGGCCCTGTGGAACCAGATTTCCAGGCCGTTGGACCTGGACGTCAACGGCGTCTCCGACGGGACGATCGACTGGCCGCCGATGGGGTCCCGGGTGTGGCGGGACACCTACCCGCCGTGGCGGACGCAGCTCACGTCGCTGCTGTGCCCCTCGGGCGTCGGGAAGTCGCCCACGGCGATCGCCGCCACGAACTACGCCTTCAACCTGGGCGACAACGGCCGAGGGAACAACACCAGCGGCGCCGCCGCACGCGGCACGTGGGTCCGGCAACAAAGTCTCGGCCTGCGGGACCTGCGGGACGGGACCGTGAACACGATCCTGATGGGCGAGATCGGCATCGCCGACGGCAACCAGCAGTTCCAGTCCGCCTATAAAGTCGCCGTCTCCGGGATGACCCTCGACGGCAGCGGGCCGTCCAACATCGGGGACGCCTGCGTCCAAGGCGTCGCCAACCCTGCCGAACCCGGCTTCTACTCGAACGGCAACGTCGTCGCCGGCGGAACCAACCGCGGTCGCGGCGCCCGCTGGTCCGGCGCCTACGCCCCGGTCGCCGGCTTCCACACGGTCGTGCCCCCCAACGGGCCGTCCTGCAGCACCGGCGGCGACAGCGGCGCCGCGCTGAACGCCGACGGCGTCTTCGCCGCCGGCAGCTACCACACCGGCGGCGCCCAGTTCGTCTTCGGCGACGGGTCCGTGACCTTCATCTCCGAAACGGTCGACAACGGCGACGTCAACGCCGCCCACAAGACCAGCGGCAAGAGCAACTACGGCACCTGGGGCGCCTTGGGCACCCGCAACGGCGGCGAAGTGACCGACGAGTACTGATCCCCTTGCGTTTTGCGTTCCGCGCACGACGACCGGCGGGGCCGCTGCGGCGGCCCCGCCGGTTCTTTTTTTGTCCGCGACGGACGAATCGGGCCGAACGCAAGGGCGGGTCGACGCGAACCGCGGCGGGGTCGATCCGCCCGCGGCATCGGCACCGCGACGTCTCGCCCGGGGCGCCGCGTCCGACCGCCGTCGAATCAGTTGTATTGTTCTTCCTCGCGGCCGGCGGCTTCCATCGCTTCGACGTCGTCGCTCGGCGCGTTGACGGTCGTGCCGCCGGCGTCGGCGTCGCAGCCGACCAGCGGCAGGACACCGAAACTCAGACAGGCGATCAGGGCGGGAAACCGGCGGAACAGCGGCGAACGAACGGCGGGCATGGCAGTCTGCAGCGGTAGGGGAAAACGACGGGTCGAGGATACCCGCGGGCCGCGTGCGCACGCCATGACGCGCGGTCCGTCGCCGACGCGGCCTCCGTCCGCACGCGGTTCGTCCTCCGCCCCGTTCGCGAGCGGCCGGCCACGGCTTGCGGCCCGACCGCGGGACGGTCACGTTTGAGCGGTCCGCTCCCCGTCGGAAAGTTCCCGCCGTGTTCCTCTCCCCCCGTCGATCCTCTCGGTTCGCCCCGCTCCTGTGGGTCGCCGGCGCGCTGGGGGCGGTCGGTTCGTCGCTGCCCGCCGCGGAGCCCGCAGCCGCCCCCGCGGACGGCCCCCGGGACAGCCCCGCGGCGTGGGCGGACGAGCGCCTGCCGGCCCTGCTGGACCTCTACCGCCATCTGCACAGCCGCCCGGAGCTGTCGAACCAGGAGACGGCCACCGCCGCCAAGCTCGCCGAGGAGTGGCGGGCCGCCGGTTACGACGTGACGACCGGCGTCGGCGGGACCGGCGTGGTGGCGCTTCTGAAGAACGGCGCGGGGCCGACCGTGATGTTCCGCTGCGATCTGGACGCCCTGCCCGTCACCGAGGCCACCGGACTGCCGTTCGCCTCGCAGGTGAAAACGGAGCGGCCCGGCGGGGGCGAAACCGGCGTCATGCACGCCTGCGGCCACGACGTGCACATGACCAGCGTGACCGGCGCCGGCCGGTACTTCGCCGAACACAGGGACGACTGGTCCGGCACGGTGATGCTGATCGCCCAGCCCGCCGAGGAAATCGGCGCCGGCGCCAAGGCGATGCTGGAGGACGGGCTGTTCGAGCGGTTCCCCAAACCGGACTACGCCGTCGCCCTGCACGTCACCCCCAACGCCGCCGCCGGCACGGTGGAGACGCTGGCCGGCTACAGCCTCGCCAACGTGGACAGCGTCGACGTCACCTTCCACGGCCGCGGCGGCCACGGGGCCCAGCCGCACACCACCCAGGACCCGATCGTGATGGCCGCGGAGTTCGTGCTGTCGGCCCAGGCGATCGTCGCCCGGGAGGTGAAGCCGACGGACCCGGCCGTGGTCACGGTCGGGTCGATCCACGCCGGGTCGAAGCACAACATCATCCCCGACGAGGCGACGCTCCAACTGACGGTCCGCAGCTACTCGGACGCGGTGCGGAAACAGCTGATCGCGGCGATCGAACGCCGGGCGAACGCCGCCGCCGCCGCCGCGGGGGCCGAACCGCCGACGGTGAACGCCTCCGAGGGCACCCCCTCGCTGTACAACGACCCGGCGCTGACCGCCCGGCTGACGGCGGTCTTTCAGAACGAGTTGGGCGCCGACGCGGTCGGAACCGGGGAGCCGTCGATGGGCGGGGAGGATTTTAGTCGATACGGCAAGGCCGGCGTGCCGAACCCGACGACTTTACCCGGACCGAGTCGGCTTCGAGCGTGACTTTCGACAGGACGTGTCGCTTCACCCGGCCGTCGGGCCGGCG
>NZ_JBINJD010000062.1:0-28714 GCF_043951915.1 Alienimonas sp. DA493
CCGTCGGCGCCGCCGCCGACCAGGGCGAACGGATCCTGCACCAGCCCGGCGCCGGCGTTCGCGTCGGGGGCGTACGGCTGGCTGTCGCCGGCCCACTCCTCGCCGCCGTCCCACTCGTCGCTGCCCTCGCCCCATTCCTCGTCCTGGGCGGCGCCCCCCGCGGGGACGACCGCGGCCTGGGGAGCCTGGGCGCTGGCGAGGCGGTGCCGCAGCACGTCCAGATCGCGCATCCGCCGGCAAAGCTCCATCGCCTCCGGCGTGAGGCTCCAGCTGAGTTCCTCCTCCATGCTGCGGGCGGCCGGCTCGACGACCTTGCCGTCCTTCATCACCGGCTGATAGCTGACGAGGTTCGCCTTCAGCGGGCTGACCTTGCTCTTGCCGCGGGGGTCGATCCCGATCAGCTGCACGGGGCGGTGGATCGGTTCGCCGCCGTAGTCGAAGCTCATGACGGCGTACATCTCCACCGTCGGGGTGGCCGCCTCGATCATGCCGGGGGCGGCGGCCATGGCGCGGGCGATGAGGCCCTCGGGGTCCTCATGGCCCTGCAAACTGTGCGTTTCGATGACCACGTCGGCCAGCAGGCCGCGGATGCGGTCCTTCATCTCCGTGGTGAACCCGGCCATCACGGAGTTGACCACGATCATCGTCGCCACGCCTAGCGTGACCGAGATGATGCTCGCCAACGCGATGTAGCGGGTGCGGAGATACCGCAGGCAGAGGAGCAGCTTGTACATCGCATCCGTGCGAGCGGGGGGCGGCTCCTCGGGGGGAGCCGGACGGGGGCCGCGGGAAGATACGGGAACCGGGCCGGGACGGAAAGATCGGTTCGCGCGCCGACGGAGTTGTGCTCGCGCAGAGGCACCGCGGGGCCTCTGCGTTACGAAAGCTTGGCAAGGTTTGCCGGTTCGACCGCCGGACGGGGCGCCCCGCCGGCCGCTCACGCGGGGCCGGTCGGCGGGCCGAACACCCGACTCGGGCACGACGCCCCCGCCGTTCGGCGCTTTTCTCTCCTCGGGCAGGACGCCCCGCCGCATGTCAGCCTCCGGCACCGACCGCCGCCCGGATCGCGGCTCCGCCCACGCCGGGGGGCCGGTGCTGCCCGACGCGCTTCGCACGATCACCGCCGCGGTCGCCGCGGCGCCCAAGGTCGTGCTGCTGGCGGTCCTGATGATCACCGGCGCCAGCGTGGGGTTGACGCTGTGCTACCTCGGCTTCCACAGCGAACGCGGCGACCTGATCGACCCCCGGGCCGCCACCCGGGCCCACTGGGACGCCTACACCGCCCGCTTCGACGACGGGAACGACTTCGTCGTCGCCGTCGAGAGCGAGAACCCCGGCGGCGTGCGGGCCGCGATCGACGACCTCGCCGAACGGCTGAACCGCGAGCCGAAATACTTCGGTTCCGTCCTGTCCCGCATCAACACGACCCGCAGCCGCCGCAAGGGCCTGCAAAGCCTCTCCCCGGAGGAACTGGAGCGAGTCTCCGAACGGGTCGCGGAGCTGTCGCCGATCCTCAGCGGGGATCCGACCCGGGCCCGGCTCGACTGGCAGGTGCACGACCTGACGGTGAAGCTCGCCGAGGCGCTCAAGAGCGGTCAGGACGCCAAGGTGCGGGAGGTCGCCGGCCGGGCGGAGCGGCTCGCCGACGGGCTCGCCGCGCACGTCGCCGACCCCAACGACTTCCGCTCCCCCTGGCCGAGCCTCGTGGGCGGGGAGAACGCCGCCACGATGGCCCGCCAACTGGAGGGGGCCACCTACTTCCTCAACGACGCCGGCACGCTGGGGCTGCTCCGCGTGGCCCCGGCCCGCACCGCGGACGGCCCGGCGGACCCGGAGGCGGTGCTGGACCGGCTGCGGGCCGTGGCGAAGGCCGTCGAGCACGACCGCGGGGCGATCAAGGTCTCCGTGACGGGGGTGCCGGCGCTGGAGATCGACGAGGTCCGCCGCGGCCGGGCGGACATGCTGCGGGCCGGCGCCGTGGCCTTCGGGGCCGTCGGCCTGCTGTTGCTCATCGGCTTCCGGGGCGTGAAGCACCCGGTGCTGGCCCTGTTCGTGCTGGCCGTGGGGCTGGCGTGGGCCTTCGGGTTCACCACCTTCGCCGTCGGGCACCTGAACATCCTCAGCGTCTCCTTCGCGGTCATCCTGATCGGGTTGGGGATCGACTTCGGCATCCATTACCTCGCCCGCTACCTCCAGCACCGGGCCGAGGGGCTGAACCTCGAAGACGCCCTCTGCGAGACCAGCGCCGGGGTGGGCGTGGGCATCACCACCGCGGCGGTGACCACGGCGCTGGCCTTCTTCTGCGCCACCTTCACCCGCTTTTTAGGCGTCGCGGAACTGGGCATCATCGCCGGCGGCGGGGTGCTGCTGTGTGCCCTGGCGACGTTCCTGTGCCTGCCGGCGCTGATCGCCCTGGCGGACGAGCACGTCCCGGCGAAGCGGCTGCCCAAGCCGATCGGCTTCGGCTGGCTGCGGACCGGCACCAGCCGGTTCCCGGCGATCGTCACCGTGCTGGGCTTCGCCGCGGTGATCGGCATCGGCCTGCAGGCCGTGCGGATCGACCAGCACGGCGCCGGCAGCAAGCTGCACTTCGACCACAACCTGCTCGCCCTGCGGCCCGGGGACGCGGAGAGCGCCGACGGCCGGGCCCGGCTGCGGGAGGCCGGCGGGCCGAGCCTGCTGTACGCCGTCGCCATGGCCGACAGCGCCGAGGAAGCCCGGGAACTGGCCTCGAAGTTCGAGGCCCTGCCGACCGTCGCCCGGGTGGAGGATCTCGCCCGGCGCCTGCCCGGCGGCGACCGCTCCGAGACCAGCCGCGGCATCAGCCGGGTGCGGGGTCAGTTGGCGGCCCTGCCGCGGAACGCCGGCGTGAGCGACCTGCCGGCGCCCCGCCCGGCGGACTTCGGCCGCCGCACGGACCGGCTCCGCAAGGTCGCCCTCGACAGCGGCCGGGCGGACCTCAAGCCGCTCGCCGACAAGCTGGACCGCTTCGCCGATTCCTTCGAGAAGCTCAGCGAGGGCGAATCGACCGGGCACAAACAGGTCGTCGCGCTGGACCGCTACCAGACGCGGGCCGCCGGCGAACTGGTGCGGGAGTTCCGCGAGCTGTCCATCGCCAGCAGCGACTCCACGCCGCTGGGGCTGCGGGACATCCCCACGGTCCTGCGTCGCCGCTACCTCTCCGAGGACGGCAAGTGGCTGCTCCAGATCTTCCCGAAGCAGGACGTGTGGGACTTCGCCCCGCTGGGCCGGTTCGTCAGCGACCTGCGGACCGTCGACCCCGAAGTCACCGGCACCCCGGTGCAGAACTACGAGGCGGGCCGGCAGATCATGGACAGCTACCGCTCCGCGGCGCTGTACGCCCTCGCGATCGTCAGCCTCGTGCTGCTCAGCGACTTCCTCGCCCAGGAGAACAAACTGCTGGTGCTGTTCCCGCCGCTGTTGGTCGTCGGCTTCACCGCGATGACGCTGCTGACCCGCGGGATCGAACTGAACCCGATCCTCTGCGCCGGGGGGTACGTGGCGATGGTGTTGGTGGTCGGGGCGATCCTCGATTTCACCAACATGCGGGACGCCATGCTGGCCCTGATGCCGCCGCTGGCCGGCGGGGTGATGACCTTCGGCGTGCTCACCCTGTGCGGCATCCCGCTGAACCCGACGAACCTGATCGTGCTCCCGCTGGTGCTGGGCATCGGCGTGGACGACGGCGTCCACGTGGTGCACGACTTCCGCAACCGCTTCGCCACCGGCAGCGTCGGCCCCCGCAACGCCTATCAGCCCAGCGCCAGCACGGCGGGGGCGATCGTGCTGACGAGCCTCACCAGCATGGTCGGCTTCGGCAGCCTCTGCATCGCTGGCCACCGCGGGCTGTTCAGCGTCGGCGTGACGCTGGTGACGGGGATCGGCTGTTGCCTGTTCGTCAGCCTGTTCCTGCTCCCCGGCACGCTGGCGCTGCTCAGCCGCGAGCCGAAAGAGGCCAAGGCCGTCGCCGGCAAAGTCGGCCGGGACCGCGACGAGGAGGACGACGAAGACGAGGCCCCCCGCCGCCAACGCCGCCGGGCCGCGTGAAGGTGAGTCGTCACTCCCCTCGCCCCCTTTGGGGGAGCGGGGGCGGGGGTGAGGGGGCGGCGGCGCCCGGATGCTGTTCAGGGGCTGCCTCGCGCTCCTACCCCTCAAAGCGTCACCGCAGAGAGCGGGGGCGTGTGAACCGCTCGTCACCCTCACCCCCGGCCCCTCTCCCTCGAGGGAGAGGGGAGAACGTCACGCTCCCTCCGGTCGCGGCTAACCGATCGGGGGCTGCGTCGCCTTCGGCATGGCCGCCTCGATGATCATGATCTTCTGCCAGATCTTGCGAGACAGCCCGCTGCAGAGGTTCTCCACCTCGTTCACCGCCGACAGCGTGGACGCGTCGTCGAAGTGCTGCACGTACAGGGCGGCGACCTTGCCGATCAGGCTCAGCATCTCGCTGCAGTAGTCCAGGTAGCGACACAGATCGAACGCCGACAGCCGGACCTCCTGACCGTTCGGCTCCATCAGGATCAGCTCCGGGTGCAGGATGCGTTCAGGATCCTTATTGAGCTGGTGCATGTCGATGATATGAGCCATCGACCGCAGTTCGTGCAGCGCCGCCAACGCCTGCCGCCGCTTGATGCGGTTCTCCAGCGTGGTGAGGAACAGCAGGGCGGCGCCGATCAGCACCACGTCGTTGATGCCCGCTTCGAGCACCTGGACGAAGTCCACGATTCCCAACTCCTCCGGCGTCGGCTTGGCGAACATCACGACGGTGGCCAGCAGGCTCAGCGCCACGCCGATCACCAGCAGCCAGACGACCGCCCGCAGCCAGAGGATCGGCCGCCCGAAGGATTGCGACCGCACCCCGGCGCCCTCGGAGATGCTGTGCAGCTTGCGGCAGACCCGCCGCAGCCCGGCGTTCGGAAAGCGATCCGCGATCCGGCCCTCGATCCGGCGGATCGTTTTGACGATCTGATCCGGGTCCAGCAGATCGAAATGATCGCTCTGCACGTCGTCCGCCGGCGGCGGCAGGAACTCCGGCACGTCCTGCGAGCGGGGGGCGTGAGCCCCCTGAGCGGGCGGCGGCGCCGGAGCGGCGGTCGGGGGCGGGGCGGCGGACACGCCGTCGATCATCGCGTTCTTCATGCACGGGGGACAACGCGAACCCCGCCCGCGCGGCTCAACCCGCCCGCAGACCGGACCGAATCCATCCCCCGCCGAGGACCCGATCCGGCTCCTCCGCCCCGTACAGCACGCAGGCCTGTCCGGGGGCGACGCCCTCCTGCGGCTCCTCGAACCGGACCGTGAAGCCGTCGCCCTCCGCCGTTACCTCGCACGCCGCGGCCCGGTGCTGGTAGCGGATCTGGGCGAAGCACCGCAGCGGCCCGGCCGGCCGGTCGATCAGCCAGTTCGCCCGATCGGCGGTGAGCCCGTCGCACCGCAGGTCCTCCCGGGAACCGAGCACGACGCGGCGCTCGTCCGGTTCGATCCGCAGCACGAACTTCGGCTCCCCGAAGGCCATGCCGAGGCCCTTTCGCTGGCCGACGGTGAAGCGTTCGTAACCCGGGTGCTCCCCGATCGCGGCGCCGGTCGGGTCGACGAATTCCCCGGCGGTCTCCCGCGCGCCGCGGTGCCGGTTCACGAAGCCGGCGTAGTCGTTGTCCGGCACGAAGCAGATCTCCTGCGAATCCGGCTTGTCCGCGACCCGCAGTCCGGCCTCGGCGGCGAGTTCCCGAATCTCCGGCTTCGTCAGCCCGCCGCAGGGGAAGCGGGTCTCGGCCAGCGCCTCCCCGGAGACGCCGAACAGCACGTAGCTCTGATCCTTCCGCCGATCCACGCCCCGGAGCAGCGCCGGCCGGCCGTCGGCGGCGGTCTCGACCCGGGCGTAGTGCCCGCTGGCGACGGCCTCGGCGCCGATCGACTTGGCGAACTCGTGCAGCCGGCCGAACTTCAGCCAGTTGTTGCACTGCACGCAGGGGTTCGGCGTACGGCCGGCGAGGTACTCATCGGCGAAGTAGTCCTTGATGCGGCCGAACTCCCCGGCGAAGTTCAACGCGTGAAAGGGGATGTCCAGCCGGTCCGCAACCCGCCGGGCGTCCGCCGCGTCGCTCGCTGAGCAGCACCCCTGCTTGTGAGCCTTGGCGCTGGGGAGCACCGTCAACGGGGAGTCGTTCGCGCAAACCTCCGCCTCCGCCCCGCTACGCATGAACAGACCGACCACCTCCCAGCCCGCTCGCTGAAGCAACACGGCCGCGGCGCTGCTGTCCACGCCGCCGCTCATCGCTAAGACAATCCGAGGCATACCAATCTGAGCCCGGAGCGCAAGCTCCGGCCGTGCGTCGTCGGGGGGAAGGGTCTGTTCGGGCGGGCGGCCGCTCCCGTCGGGCTGAACCGACGGCCGGAGCTTGCGCTCCGGGCTCACGCCCATCCTACCGGGGCGGGACGGCGGGGGCCGGCCAACTCCGCAGGGCCGCGTCGATCACGGCCCGCAACGCCCGTTCGCTGCGGCCCAGCCGAGCCTGCGTGCTGAGGGCGCAGCGGACCCCGTGGTACAGATCCGCCAGCGGCCTCGGCGGTTCGCCCGCGGGCAGGTCGCCGTCGGATTTCGCCCGGATCAGCCGGTCCCGCAGTCGGTCGTACAGCCGGGCGTCCGCGGCGGCGATCGCCCGCTGCGCGGCTTCGTCGGACTCGCCGGGTTCCTCCTCCAAGCCGGCCGCGTGGGCGGCGATCAGGCAGCCGGGCGGCTGATCCGGGTCGGTGAACCGCTCCGCGGAGGCGACGAGAAACGCCCGCACCGCGGTTCGGCCGTTCGGTTCGTCGTCGAGAGCGGCGAGCGTCGGGGCGACGAACCGCTCCTCGTACCGCTCCAGCGCCGCGTGGAAGAGTCCCTGCTTGTCGCCGAAGGCCGCGTACAGGCTCGGCCGCGACCCGCCGCTGACGCTCGTGAGTTCCTCCAGGCTGGCGCCGCGATAACCCCGAGCCCAGAACACGCGCAGCGCCGCATCGAGAGCCGCGTCGGCGTCGAAGGTGCGGGGGCGGGCCATGGTTCGGGCGGCGACGCCGTGGCTCCCCTCTCCCTTGAGGGAGAGGGGTTGGGGGTGAGGGTGACGAACGGTTCACCCGTTCCCGCACGACCGGCGACGGGTAGGGACGAAGCGAGGGCTGCATGATCGCGCCCGGCGTGCGGGCGCTGAAACCCCCTCACCCCCGGCCCCTCTCCCCGCGGGGGAGAGGGGAGAACGCAGGCTCGCCTCAGCCCATCTTCAGGCCCACCGCCTCGGCGACCTTGCCGCAGGTGGTCATCGCCTCGGCGAAGGCCTCCGGGGTGAGGCTTTGCGGGCCGTCGCTGGCGGCGTTGGGCGGGTCGGGGTGCACCTCGACCATCAACCCGTCCGCCAGACAGGCGATCGCCGCGTGCATCATCGGCGGGACGAGGCTCGCCACGCCGGTGCCGTGGCTGGGGTCGATGACGATCGGCAGGTGCGTGCGGGCGTGCAGGTAGGGCACGGTCGCCAGCGGCAGGGTGAAGCGGGTGTGGGACTCGAAGGTCCGCACGCCGCGTTCGCACAGCATCACCCGCTCGTTCCCGCGGCTGAGGACGTACTCGGCGGCCAACAGGAACTCGTCCATCGTGGACGCCATGCCCCGCTTGAGCATCACCGCCGCCGGCGATTCGCCGCAGGCTTCCAGCAGGCGGTAGTTCTGCATGTTGCGGGCCCCGATCTGGAGCACGTCGGCGTAGTCGGCGACCAGCTCCACATCGGTGGGGGTCATCACCTCGGTGACGACGGCCAGCCCCGTCTCCTCCCGGGCCGCGGCGAGCAGCTTGAGGCCCTCCTCTTTCATCCCCTGGAAGGCGTACGGGCTGGTGCGGGGTTTGAACGCCCCGCCGCGGAGGGCCGTGGCCCCGGCCGCCTTCACGGCCCGGGCGGACTCCATGATCTGCTCTTCGCTCTCCACGCTGCACGGGCCGGCGATCACGCCGCAAACCCCGCCGCCGACCGTCAGGCTGCCGACCGTCACCGCGGTGGGCTCCGCCTTCATCTCCAGGCTGGCGACCTTGTAGGGGGCGAGGATCGGCATGACCGACTCAACGCCCCGCATGCTGGCCAGCGTTTCACGGTTGGCCTCGTCCTCGGAGCCGGTCGCGGCGACGACGGTCCGCTCGGTGCCGTTGATGACGTGGGCCGTCATCCCGAGGGCGGCGACGCGGTCGGCGACGGCGTCGACGTCCCCCGGGGCGGCGGAGCGGTTCAGAACGACGATCATCGCGGGCTGGTGGCGGGGGACGCGGGGCGAGGGCGGGGCGGAAACGGACGGGAGACGGTATCGGTCCCCCGTCCCGCCGACAAACCGCCCGCCGCCCGGACCCGTCCCGCGACGGACCGGTTCGGGAGCGGCGCCGGGACGGCTCGCCGGCGGGAGCGATCGGCGGGGTGAAGTTTCCGTGAGGACTGCCGGCGAAGGCCGGATCGGGGCTCCCGGGGGCCCGCGGCGGTTCTAACCTGCGGCCCCCAGGGACGAGCCCCTGGGGAACCCGCACCCGCAACGCATTTCTCGCATGAGTTCCCGCCCCCACGGCGCCCGCCTGGCCCGGCGGGACGACGCCGACTCCTACGGCGCATCGGCCGGGTCGCTGATGGAGCTGTCCGGGTTCGATCTGCAGACGTTCGACTCCGAAACCGCTGCGGAGGGCTACGAACGCTCCCGCTCCGACGGGAGCCGCGGCGCCGATCGTCCGACGATTCCGCTCTCCTCCCGCCGGGTCGCCGCGACGCGGGCGGCCGCGCCGGCGTCGCTTGACGACGACGATGACGACGACCTGCCGGAGGCCCTCGTCGGCTCGGACGACGAGTTCCTCGACGCCCTCCAGTTGCCGGAGGTGAAACAGGCCCCGGCCCGCAAGAAACGCCCGCGGCCGGCTCCGGCGCCGGCGGTGCGCAAGCCCGCGGCGGCGGCCTCCGCCGGGGCGGCGGCGGACCTGCTGAAGGCCCACGGGGTCGGCGACGCCGAGGATTGCGACGACGACTTCGACGATGAACCGCTCGCCGCCGGCCCGATCCCCCCGCGGCGGGGGCGGAAACGCCGACCGGCCGCCCCCGAGGCCGCCCCGGCCAAGGGCGTGAACCCGAACGTGCTCGTGCTCGCCACGGTGCTGACGATCCCGGCGCTGGCGCTGGGCCTGCACCACGCCTTCGGGGAACGCCAGACCACCCGGGCCGAGTGGCGGGAGGCGTTCGACCAGTTGGACGACCTGATGAACGAGTTCACGGACGTCGCCCACGCCCCGGAAGAGGAGTGGACCGCCTGGAAGATCAAGTTCGAAATTGCCCGTCCGGCGCTGCGGGCCAAGACCGAGGCCGCCCCGGACGCCTCCGCCGGCGGCGAAATCGACCGGGCGATCAACACCCTGGAGCAGGCGGTCGAACTGCGGGCGGACGGGGCCTCGCGGGAGGTGTTGGACAAGACGGTGCGTCGGGCCGTCGGCCACGCGCAGAACGCCGCCGGCCGTCTGGGCCTGACGAAGTTCGAGTGGGCGAAGTAGGATGGCGTCCGGCTAGGATGCCGCCCGTTCGTCCGCCGTCGCTCCCGTTCCGCCCGCCGCCCGTATGCCGACGCCGGGGTTCGTGGATTGGTCCGACTGGGCGGCGCCGACGGGCGAGTGGCTGACGGTCGTGCTGCGGGCGTTCGTGGTGGCGTGGTCGTTCGCCCTGGGGGCGAGCGTGGGCAGCTTTCTGAACGTCGTCGTCTACCGTCTGCCGGCGGGGATGAATCTCTCCCGGCCGAAGAGCCGCTGCCCCCGCTGCGGCACGCCGATTCGGGCGACGGACAACCTGCCGGTGCTCGGCTGGCTGCGGCTGCGGGGCCGCTGCCGGGCCTGCGGGCTGCCGATCGCCGCCCGCTACCCGCTCGTGGAGGCCGTCTGCGGGGCCGCGCTGGCGCTGCTCGCCCTGCAGGTCGTGCTGATGGGCGGGGCGAACCTGCCGATCGACGTCGGCCGGGCCGGCGGGGGGACGCTGTTTTTGCGCTCGCTGGAGCCGGACGGGGTCGCCCTGTGCGGGGGGCTGTTCCTCGGCTCGGTCACGCTGCTGGGCGCCGGATTGATCGCGCTGGACGGGCACCGCCTGCCGTGGCGGTTCGTGCTGTTCGCCCTGTTGGTTCCCGCGGCGGTCGCGGCGGTCTGGCCGGGGTTACGGGTCGGGGCGGCGGAGGTCTGGGGCGGCCCGCCGTGGCGGCTGGCGGGCGCCGGGGCCGGGGTCGATCTGGGGGCGTACCGGTTCGTCCCGAACCTCGCCGGGCCGCTGGACGTCGTCGTCGGGGCGCTGCTGTGCGGGGCGCTGGGGGCGGTCGCCGCCCCGCTGCTGCGGGGGCGAATCGAACGGCTGAACCTCGTGTTGATCGCGGCGACGGCGGGCGCCTGGTGGGGCTGGTCCGCCGGGGCGCTCGGGCTGACGGCCGGCGGGATCGTCGCCTTCGCGGCGCCGCTGCTCTACGGGGCCGGGGCGCTCCGCACGCGGGTGCCGCCGCCGACGTTCCTCGCGTTCGCCGCCGCCGCGGTCCCGCTGGCGTGGGGGGCGGTCGGCCTGAACCCGGAACTCGGCGCCGTTCGCGGGGCGATCACATGGGGCTACGCCGCGGTCGGCATCGCTGCCGGGGCGGGGGTGGACCGGCTGTTCTTCCCGTCGCGCGCCGCCCGTGCTGACGAACCGTCCGACGCAGACAGCCCGCCCCTTCGAGAAGCCGACGATCGGGCGGAACCCGTGCAGGGCCGCGGCCGCCCCGCGTCGCGCTGAACGCGACGACGCCTGCCGGACCGCGGCCCCCTCGCCGGGCGGCCTACGGGAACAGCGGCAGGCGGCAGAGAGCGGCGGCGCCGCCGAAGCAGACGGAAACGTCCGACCCCTCGGAGGCGTGGCGGTCCGGGTAGCTGCCGTGGTAGCGGTAGCGGGCGACCGGCTCCCCCGCCGCGACGTCCGCTCGGGGGCCGGTGCTCTCGTCCTCGACCGCCCGGAAATTCACGGGCAGCGGGCCGGCTTCGGGATGACAGCGAACCACCCGCGGCGTCGTGCCCGCGGGGACGTCCGGCGGGTGCGGCAGGTTCGCGTTCCAGTAGGCGCCGGGGCCGGGCGGTTCGGCGAGGATCTCCGCCAGCACGCGGTCCAGCAGATCGACGGAGTCCTCCCACGGGGCGTCGCCGCCCCGCCGGAATCGGCTGAGGGCCGCCGACGCCACGCCGGCCAAAGTCGCCTCCCGGGCCGCCGCGGCGGTACCGGACAGGAACACGTCCACGCCGAGGTTCCCGCCGTGATTCACCCCGCTGAGGACCCAGTCGAACGGGCCGCCAGCCTCGCCGGGCTCCCGCAGGTCGGCGAAGTGGTGCAGGCCGATCCGCACGCAGTCGGCCGGGGTGCCGTCCAGCGAGAACCGCCGCACCCGCACGCCGCCCGGTCCCTCCGGGCCGTCCGCCTCGCGGCGGAGGGTGAGGGTGTCCGCGACGGTCACGCGGTGCCCGCAGCCGGAGTGCTCCCGGTCGGGGGCGACCACCGTCACGGAGCCGTTCGGCCCGGCGTGGCGGCTCGCGGCTGCGGCGAGCGTCGCCAGCCCTTCCGCGTGGACGCCGTCGTCGTTCGTCAACAGGATGTGCATGACCCCGTTCTATCCACCGACGGGGCGCCCGCCCACCGGCGGGCCGCCCCCCGCCGGCCGGGGCCGTTGCCCGGGGCGGTCAGGCGTGGAAGCCGGCCAGGTACGGGACCCGTTCCCCGGCGGTCTTCACCTCCGGCGCCGCTTCGAGCAGCTGGGCGAGGAAGTCGTACTGCCCCGTCAGCAGGGCCTCGCGGGCGCTGTCGGCCATCGCGATCGGGAACAGCTCCCCGCGGAGAGAGACGGTCAGCGCCTTCAGGTCCACGGTGAGTTCCGCGTCCGGGTTCGCCCGAATCAGGCGGATCAGTTCGGCCCGCACGGCCGGGTCGGCGGTGACGCAGGCGACGCCCAGGTTGGTGCAGTTGCCGGCGAAGATCTCCGCGAAGGAGCCCGCGACGATCGCCTTCACCCCGGCGCGCATCAGGCTCTGGGGGGCGTGCTCCCGGCTGGACCCGCAGCCGAAGTTATTGCCGGTCACCAGCACCCCGCCGGCGCCGTCGGCGTCCGGGGCGAACCTGGGGTCGTCGAAGGGGTGGTTCGGGTCCTGTTGCCGGTCGTCCTCGAAGGCGTGATCGCCGAGGCCGTCGAACGTCACGCACCGCAGGAACCGGGCGGGGATGATGCGGTCGGTGTCGATGTCGTCCCCCGGCAGCGGGATTCCGGGGGCGACGATTTGCGTAACGGGGGACATGAAACGGTTGCTCTCGACTGGGGGCGGGCGACCAAGCAGCGGCGGGGGGTCTTCGGATGTGACGGACGCCGACGCCCTTTAGGATGTTCGCACGATACCACAACCCGCGTCCTCGTTCCCCGAGCTTGCCTTCGATGTCCGCGCTCCAAAGCCTCATCGCCACCGGAACGAAGCTGTACCTGGACAGCGTGGACCCCAAGGAGGTCGATCAGGCCCTGGAGGACGGGGCCGTGGGGGCCACGTCGAACCCCGTGATTATCGGCGGGATCATCGCCAAGGGCGGGTTTGACGACGAAATCAAGCGCCTCGCCCGCGAGGGGAAGGACGACTCTGAAATCGCCTGGGCCCTGTGCGACAAGCTCGTCGCGGACGCTCAGAAGAAGTTCCTCCCCATCTGGGAGAGCAGCGGCGGGGAGACCGGCTGGGTCAGCTTCGAATTGGACCCGCTGCTGGAGGACACCGTCGACAGCATTCCGGAAGCCGACCGGACGGCGAAGTACGTCGAACTCGGCAAGCGGTACGCCGAGGGGCACAAGAACCGGATGATCAAGGTCCCCGGCACCCCCGCCGGGATCGCGGCCCTGGAGGAACTGGCCGCCGCCGGGGTAACGCTGAACATCACGCTGCTGTTCAGCGACGACCAGTACCGGGCCGCCCGCGACGCCGTGTGGAAGGGGGCGAAGAAGCGGGCCTCGCTGCAGGGCTTCAAGAGCGTGTATTCGATCTTCGTCTCCCGGATCGACGTCTACACCAGCAAGAACGTGGACCTCTCGCCCGCCGCCCAGGGGCAGGTCGGCCTGTTGAACGCCAAGCGGATCTGGCGGGAGAACTGCGACTTCTGGGCCGGCCGCAAACTGCCGTTGGCCCAGGAGATGATCTTCGCCAGCACCGGGGCGAAGTTGGAGGGCGACCCGCCGGAGAAATACGTCGCCGCCCTGGCCGGCAGCGACATCCAGACGAACCCGCCCAGCACCAACGACGCCCTGCGGGAGATGGACAAGACCTTCACCCGCACCGTCGACCAGCTGCCCCCGCAAGCCGTGCAGGACGAGATCGACGCCAAGGTCGACGCCGCCGCGATGCACGCGGCGTTGATGGAGGAGGGCCTGCGGAAGTTCGCCGAGCCGCAGAGGGACCTCATCAAACTCATCGCCGACAAGCGGGCGGAGCTGACGTAATCCGAGGCGAGCGGGGGGCGTAAGCCCCCTGTGCGTTCGGACGGGAGCGATCACACGGCGGGCTCACGCCCCCGCTCGCCTTTGTTCGCCTCAGTTCTCCTTGCTCGCCTGCTCGACCTCGTCCCGCAGGAACCACAGGGCCGCCCAAACCTTCGGGTCGACGAGGCGGTCGTCGGTGGCGGCCCAGCCGCTGATCCAGGCTTCGGCGCAGGCCAGCGGGATCCGGTGCACGGTGATCTCCTCGCCGTCCACCCCGCCGCCGTCGCCGACGCGGGTCAGGCCCGTCGCCTTGAAGAAGTGCACCACCTCGTCGGACAGCCCGGCGCTGGGCGGGCCGACCGTCACCTGTTCCAGCGCTTCGGCCCGGTAGCCGGTTTCCTCCTCCAGTTCCCGGGCGGCGGCGTCGGCGGGCACGTCGCCGTCGACGGTATCGCCGACCAGTCCGGCGGGGACCTCCAGCACGCAGACGCCCACCGGCGGGCGCTCCTGCTCCACGCAGATCAGATGGCCCTTGTGCACGGCGAACAGGGCGACGATCGCCGTCGCGTTCGGGCGGTGGGCGTATTCCCACGTGCCCTTCGTCCGCAGTTCCAGGTGTTTGCCGGCGTGCAGCAGGCGGTCTGCGGGTTCGGCGGAGTCCGGGGACGGGCGCGACATGACACCGTGGCGAGCGCTGAGTTGAACGCCGTACCCTACCACGTCCCGCGGCTCCGCCGGGGCCGCGTTCTCCGCCCCGCCCCCCTCCGGCCCCGTGCGGCCGAACCCATCCCCCAGACTCGCCCATGACCCGCCGAACCTTCCTCGTCGCGCTCGCCGCGGCCGTTCTCGCTGCGGCCCCGGCCGCGTCCGCCTTCGCCGATCATCACGAGAAGGGCGCTGACAAACCGACCCGCATCCTGTTCGTCACGCAGTCCGCGGGCTTCAAGCACGGCAGCGTCGACCGCGACAAGCCCGGACGCGAGTTGGCGCCGGCGGAGATCGCCATGAAGCAGCTCGCCCAGCAGAGCGGGCTGTTCACCGTGGACCTCACGCAGGACGTGGCCGCGGATCTCACCAAGGAGAACCTGCAGAACTACGACGTGGTCGCCTTCTACACGACCGGGATGCTGCCGATCGCGGAGGAGGACCTGGACTACTTCCTCAACGACTGGCTCAAACAGCCGGGGCACGGCTTCCTGGGCTTCCACAGCGCCACGGACACCTTGAGCGACAACGAGGCCTACCGCAGCTTCATCAACGGCCGCTTCGCCGGCCACCCCTGGGGCGCCGGCAGCACCGTGACGTTCAAGGCTCACGTCCCGGACTTCCCCGGGGTGAAGGAACTGGTCGCCAGCGACGCCCGGCCGGACGGCTTCACCTGGACGGACGAGATCTACCAGTACCGCAACCACGACCCGGCCGCCGTCCGCGTGCTGGCCAGCATCGACATGGCGAACACCGACTTGAAAAAGCCCTACCACGTCCCGGTGATCTGGGTGCGGGAGTGGGGGCAGGGCAAAGTGTTCTACAACAACCTCGGCCACCGCGAGGACACCTGGACGAAGCAGCCGTTCCTGGATTCGATCCTCGCCTCCCTCCGCTGGATCCGCGGCGAAGCCGAGGGCGACGCGACCCCCAACCCGGAGGTCTCCGCCGCCTGGGACGACGCCAGCCGCGAAGCCGCCCCGGAGGAAAAGGCGGAGAGCTGATCGCAACGTTCCCGAGCCCCGACCGTGAGGGAGGGGCCGTTCACCCGCGAACGCAATACAAGGCGTCCCGGACCCTCCGAGGGTCCGGGACGCTTTTCTTTTGGGGCGTTCAGACGGCGTTTCCGCTACAGCATCGCGCGGGCGAGCGACAGGTAGATCGTCAGGGCGCCCAGGTCCGTGGCGGCCAACGCGATCGGGCCGCTGGCGACGTGGGGGTCCGGGTGAACGCGGCGGAGCAGGTTCGGGACCGCCGCCCCGACCGCGGCGGCCCAGGTCACCCCGCCGGCGACCCCGCCCAACAGGCACCAGGTCACGTCGCCCGGCCCTAGCCAGAGCGCCCCGGCGCCGGCGATCAGCAGTCCGCAGGCGACGCCCAGCACCAGCCCGCCGGCCGCCTCGGAACGCGTCCGCCGGAACACCGCCCCCCAACCCGGCCGCCCGCTCCGCAGGGCCGTCAGGGAGAGGCTCACGGATTGGATCGCCACGCTCTCGGCCAACGCCAGCACGACCGGGATGAACAGGGCCAGGGCGACGGCTTGTTGCAGTTCCGCCTCGAACAGCCCCGTCAGGAACGCCGCCGCCAACCCGCCGGCGACGTTCGTCAGCAGCCAGGGGAAGCGGGTCTTCAGCGGGGAGAGCGCCGCCGCGGGCCCGCCGGCCCGCTCGCCGCTGCGGACGTCCTCCAGATGAACGCCGGCCAGTTGGAACAGATCGCCCGTTAACGCCTTGGCGTCGCCGTCGGCGAGGTCGACCAGTTCGTTCGTGTAGAGGCTGACGTCAATCACTCCCAGCAGCACGCCGTCCGCGTCGACGACCGGGAACGCCAGCAGGCGATGGAGGATGAAGAACTCGCAGGCGTCCTCCACGGTGGCCGCCGCGGGGATGGCGACCGGGTTGAGGATCGCCACGTCCATCAGCGGCGTCTCCGGCTCGGCGAGGATCAGTCGCCGGGTCGGCACCACCCCGGCGAGCGTCCCGTCCCCACGCACCGCGTAGAAGTAGATGACGGTGTGCTTCGGCGGGGTCTTCCGCACCGCCGCCAACGCCTCGCCCACGGTGCCGTCGGCCGGCAACCGGGCGTAATCCGTCCGCAGGTGGGCCGTTACCGGGTCGGTCAGCGGCGGCCCGGCGTGGGAGGTCCCGTCCCCCGGGCGTTCCGGCGAGGGGGCGACGGCCCGCGGGGCGGGGGGCGTCGGGACGGCGGGGGCGGACGCGTCGGGCATGGCGGCGTCATAACCCATTCGCCGCGGAGTCCCTACGGGGCGGCGAAGAACCGCGGGCGGCGGTAGCATCGCCCCGTCCGCACGTTTCGGAGTCGCTTGATGAGTTCCGCCGTCCTCCTCGCCGCCTGCGTCTTCGCGTCGTCCCTGGCCGTTCCCGACGGCGCCCCGGTCGAGCCGCCGCGGGGCGTCGTGCTGGTGATGGCCGACGACCTCGGCTTCGCCCAGGTCGGCTACCCGATCGGCCCGCGGGACCAACCGCACCCGGTCCTCGAGACGCCCCACCTCAACGCCATGGCCGCCCACGGGTTGCGGCTGGACGGCTTCCGCTCCGCGGCGTTCACCTGCTCCCCGACCCGGGCCAGCGTGCTCACCGGCCGCACCAACGACCGCACCGGCGTGCAGGAGCACGGCTACCCGCTCAACCCCAACGAGATCACCCTCGCCCAACTCCTGCGGGACGCCGGCTACGCCACCGGGCACTTCGGCAAGTGGCACCTCAACGGCC
Organism: Alienimonas sp. DA493; assembly: GCF_043951915.1. NCBI lineage: Bacteria > Pseudomonadati > Planctomycetota > Planctomycetia > Planctomycetales > Planctomycetaceae > Alienimonas > Alienimonas sp. DA493. The sequence goes on from NZ_JBINJD010000062.1 coordinate 16,941, forward strand.
TCCGCGGCCCCGGCGTGCCCATTCTAAAGGACGACCCGCTCGGTCCCGGCCCGTTCGGCTTCGACACGTGGGTCAGCGTCACCAACTTCTTCGACCGCGACCCGCTGATGAGCCGCGGCGGCAAGTTCGAGCAATTCTCCGGCGACTCCTCGGAGATTATCGTCGAGGAAGCCCTGACGTTTATTCGCGAGAAAGCCGCGGCGGACGAACCGTTCTTCGCCGTCGTCTGGTACGGCTCCCCGCACAGCCCGTTCGAGGCGAGCGAAGAGGACGCCGCCTCGTTCGCCGATCTGGAGAAGGGCTCGCGGAACCACCACGGCGAGATCGCCGCGATGGACCGCAGCGTCGGCGCCCTGCGGGCCGGGCTGCGGGAGGCGGGGGTCGCGGAGGACACGCTGCTTTGGTTTTGCAGCGACAACGGCGGGCTGCCGCGGATCGAACCTTCCACCGTCGCGCCGCTGCGGGGGAACAAGGGCACGATCTACGAGGGCGGCCTGCGGGTGCCGGCGATCGTGGAGTGGCCGGCGGCGATCGAACCGGGCCGCGTCTCCGACGCCCTGACCGTCACCAGCGACATCCTGCCCACCGTCTGCTCCGCGGCCGGCGTCGCCCCGCCGGACCGCCCGCTGGACGGCGTGAACCTCCTCCCGTTGCTGACCGGGGCGGCCCCGCACTGGGAGCGGCCGAACCCGCTGGGCTTCCGGCAGCGGGGCTCCGTCGCCTGGGTGGACGGCGACCTGAAGCTGCTCGCCTCCCGCCGCAATCGACCCGCCGACCGCGACCGCCGCTGGGAGTTGTACGACCTGGCGACCGATCCCGGCGAAGAGCGGAACCTCGCCGCCGAACGCCCGGCGGAGGTCGCCCGATTGGCGGATGCGTTCGAGGAGTGGTTCGCGGCGGTGGACGCCAGCGCCGCCGGGGCGGATTACGGCCCGGACGCCGTGCCGGCCCGAACGAAGGATCGGCATTGGCCCGCTTTGCCGGAGTACGCCCCGTATCTCGCCGAGTGGCGGACGCGGCCGGAGTACCGCCCCTACATCGAGCGGTACGCCCCAAAGACTCCCTAGGACTCTAAGGGGCCTCCGCCCCGACTCCCGCCGGGGAGTCGGCAAGAGTCCCGCGGAGTTGACGCCAACGCTCCGTCAGTCCGCGGACTTCCTCCCGCAGCCCGCGGAGTTCCTCCAGGATCTCCCGGCGAGTTTGTCGGTCCTCCGCGTCGGCGTCCGCCGGGTGCGGGGAGAGCCGGGGAAACTCGGTCGGCCAGGCGACCGGTTCGTCGTCCGCGGGGGTGTCGGCGAAGGTCGGCGGCGGCGCCAGCGGCCCGAGGGCGGCCCGGTCGTCGCGCGGCGGGGCGGCTCCGACAGCATCGGTCTGCTCGGCCCGCGGCCGGGCGGAGGAGAAGGGGGCCGGCGCGACGTCTGTCATCCGGCCGCCGACGGCCTCCGGCAGGCGGGCGAGCCGGCCGACCGGCTCGACGCGCGTCGGCGGGGCGGCGTCCGCCTCCGCAATCATCAGGGGAGCGACCGGCGCCGGTCCGACCGGGGGGGGCGCCGCCGGGGAAAACGCGTCGGCGGGGGGCGTCGGTCGGCCGCTGCCGTCGTCGACGTACCACGCCCCGCCGCGGCGCCAGTCGGCGAAGGCGACCTGGAACTGCTCCGAGGCCGGCGGGGAGGGCAGAACCGCCAGCGTGCCGGCGACGGCGGCGCCGGTCGCCAACGCGGCCTTCGCGGTTCGCAGCAGCGGGCGGGGGAACGCCTCCGGGGGGGCGCCGGTCGGCCGGACGGGCACGCGGCGCGGGACGGTTCGGCGGTCGGTCGACGGACGATCGACGAACACGGGCGGGCGCCTCACGGACCGGACGGGACCTCCGTCTCATCGACCCGCCGCCGGTCGGTCCTGCGACGCAACCCGGGCGGACGGGCCGCCGCGGGGGCGCCCGGGCCGCAGAACCGACGCGATGCGAGGAACCGCCCGTCGGTTCTGCGACCGGCCGGGCGGCGTCGGGGGGGGCGTCAGGCGAGGCGCTGTCGCGGCCCCCACTCCGGCGGGCCGGCCGGTTGCGCGGAGGCCCGGCGGCGGGCGCGACGCCCGCCGCGGCGGCGAACGTCGCCGGGGGCGCCGCTCCACACGGGGACCACGGCGGGTTCCAGGGTTCGGCCGAACCCCGTCGCGTCCGCCCAATCCGGGGCGTAACGAACGAAGTCTTGCCGCAGACGATCCAGCCAGCTTTGCAACAGCATCCGGGCCCTTTGTCGGGGAGGTCGGCGGGGGCGGGCGGCGAGCGGGCTCGCCGCCCGTTCCCAGTGTACGCCCCCGACACCCCCCGGCGCGGCGCCGTTCGCCGCGGCCGCGGCGATGTGGGCGGCGCCCTCACCCCCGCCCGCGGACGGTTCGCCCCCCGCAACCCCTTCGCCCACCTGCCGGTCGACCGCGCCGGCGACGCCCGGTCGCCCCGGGGCGCCGGTTGCTCTGTGCGCGGCGGAAGGGTTCGTCCTAGGGTGCCCGGCCGACCGGTTCGTTCCCCCGGAGACCCGCCCGATCCCTCTGCGCCCGCCCCCGCCGGCCTTCCTCGTGGCGGCCTGTGCGGCCCTGCTGTGGAGCGACGCGCCCCCGGTCCGGGCGGGGGAGGCGGGGCCGGCGGTCGACCTGCGGGCGCTGGCGGAGGGGGTCGGAACCCGCGACGCGGCGGAGGAACCGTGGACCGTCGACCTGCCGTTTGCCCTGCTGTCGCCCCCGGCGCCCGAACTCAGCGAGTCCGCTCCGGAGCGGGACGGGCTTCTCTTCGACTGGCGGCCCGGCGTGTTTGACGCGAACGCGGCGGCCGACGACGACGTGGTCTCCCTGCTGGCGCCGGACCGGGGGGAGTTGGTCCTCACGGAAACGTCCCTGCTGGGGCGGGCCCTCGCCAGCCGGGGGCGGCTGCGGTTCGACGCCTGGTCGGACTTCGACGACACCACCCGCTTCGGCGGGCAACTCGTGGCGACCACTTGGCTGCGGGCGGCCGTGGACGCGGAGGCGTACGTCTGGGACTCCGACGATCCCCGGGCGCCCGGCGAACGCTTCGGCGGCAAGTACTACACCGGCGACGCGAACGTCGTCGCGCAGGTCGTCAGCCACCCGCGGGGCACGATGCGCACCGGGCTGGGGGCCGCCTGGGTGCGCGACGACGCCGGCGAGAGCGCGTTCGGCCCGCAGGCGACGATCGCCCTCGACGCCAACCTGCTCGGCCCCGCGACCGCCGGCTTCGAGTTCGATTACGGGGCGATCGAGGGGGACGAACTGTTCCGCTGGCGGTTGGAAGGCGGATGGGTTCTCGGCTTCGCGGAGCTGCGCACCGGCTATGACAAGCTGAACCTGGGCGACGAGAACCGCGGCGGCTGGTTCGCCTCGCTGCTGATGCGGTATTGAGCACCCAGGGCCGCGACCTCGGGTTGCCGAGGCCGGCGTCGGCGGCGGTCAGTCGACCCGGAGCGGTTCGGCCCCGCGGCGTTTCCGCAGGGAATTGAGCGCCCGCAGCACGAGCGGGCGGCGGACGATCGTCCGTTCCAACCGCCGCTTGCCCGGCAGGTCGGTGAGGACGACGCCGGCGAGAATCGTCAGCACGCCCTGACCGGGCAGCACGAGCATCGCGACGCCGGCGAGGATCAACGTCCCCCCGACCACGTTCTTCCCGACCCGGCCGGTCCACACGACGACGGGGTGACGCGGCCGGCCGGTGCGGCGGGAGACCGGCGCGGGGCGGCGTTCGCCGACGAAATAGTTCGCGGGAATGGCGGCGACCAGCCAGGGCAGGGCGAGCAGTCCGCCGACGAACGCAACGAAACTGAAGCCTGCCAGCACCGACAGGATCGTCGAGTGGCGGTCCGCGAACGCGGCGAACTCCTCCCAGACGTCGGTCGGCGGCACGGGGTCAGCCCGGCCCGTCACCGTGCGACCCGTCGGCGGGCGACTCGTCGGCGTCGTGCGACTCGTCGCCGGCGTCCTTCACCGGCGGGGGGCTCAGCAGCGGGGAGGTGGCGGGGAGCAGCACCCGGATCGCGTTCCGCAGCACGTCGAACTTCAACGTGCGATCGGTCAGCGGTTCGCCGTCGAGGTTCACCTGGATCGGCTCGTCCGCCTCGATGGTCACCTTCTCCGCCCGGCCGACGGTGATGACGGTGGGGTCGCGTCCCTCCTCGACCGCGACGAGGTCGTCGTAGAGGTGCTTGTAGCCGGAGATGCCGACCTCCGGGACGATCGTCACCTCCAGTTTGCCGTCGTCGATGCGGGCGTGCGGGGTGACGGCGATGCCGCCGCCGGCGTAGCGGCCGTTGCCCACGACCACGGCGAGCACCCGGCCGTGCCACCGATCGTCGTCGGCGGTGACGGTGACCTCCGTGCCGGCGGTGTCGGCGAGGTTTTTCAGCCCGGTCCACCAGTAGGCCATCCCGCCGAGCAACTTCTTGACCGTGGGGTCGGCCTCGGTGGTGACGCGGGCGGCGTAGCCGGCGCTGGCGGCGTTGAAGAACGGCCGCCCGTTGAGCCGGCCCACGTCCGCCCGGTGCGAGGAGAGGTCGGGGATCTGCAACAGGCAGCGGGGCGGGTCGTCGACCGGCAGGCCGGCGGCGGTGGCGAAGTCGTTGGCGGTGCCGTAGGGCACCACCGCGAGGATCGGCCCGCCGACCTCCACGCCGCCGGGACCGGCGGAGCAGTCCTGGCCGCACTCCACGAGGGCGGCGGCGACCTCGTTGATCGTGCCGTCCCCGCCGGCGGCGACGAGCACGGAGTTGCGGGCGGCCTCGGCTTCCACGCCCTCCATCGCCGCGAGCCTCCGGGCGACCTCCCGGGCGTGGCGGGCCGGGTCCCCGTCCTCCCAGCAGGCCCGCACGTCCACCTGGAAACCGGCGTTGCGCAGGCTGCCGACGGCTTCGCGGAGCCGCTCGTCCGCCGCCGCCCGCCCGTTGAGGATCAGCGTGATCGGACCGACGGACACGCGGGCGAACTCCGACGAGGGGCGCGGCGCCGGGCGGGAAGCCCGTCGCCGACGAGGGGAGAGGGGGAATGGGGCTGACAGGACTCGAACCTGCACCTCCGAAGAGACCGGATCCTAAATCCGGCGCGTCTGCCAGTTCCGCCACAGCCCCGGGCGAGCCGCAGTCTACCCCCGGGGAATCGCGTCTTCCACAGCGGGATTGCAGCGGAAGCGCCGGCCAAGGTCTGGGGAATCGACGGAAAGTTGGCGGATGTCCATCAACCTGACGACGGACAGCTTGACCCTCCCCCCTCGGCAGCGTCGAATACGGTCAGTCAGGCTGCGCAAGTCTGGGGCCTTATCCGTCCGCCGTGGGACGCGGACGACCGGGGTCCCGGGTTGCTCAGACGCCCACATCGTGACGCACGTCGCCACCGGCCCAACCGGTCGGGCGCGGGTTCCGCATTTGCCGCGGGGGCCGTCGCCGCCCGGTCTCCGCCGATGGTCGCGACGCGAACGGTCGTGACGCGCCGGCCCGACCCGCCGGCGTACGTCGGTCGGGGAAAGGTCATGCCGTCACCGGTTCGCGACCGATGCGTGTCACAGGCGCCCCCACGTCCGCAATTCGTCTTCACCCGGTTTCCCGCGACGGTCTACACCGTCGTCGGCTCCGCGTGCGGTCGGGTCCCGGTCGCGGGCGCGGTCCGTCTCCGGCGAGCGGGACACCCATGTCCGATTCCAGTCACCCACATTCGCGTTCTCCCCGCCCGACCCGGCGGCGCCCCCGGCTGGCCGCCAGGACCCGCCGGGCCGACGGCACGCCGCGTATCGTCGTCACCGGGGTGGGCGTCGTCTCGCCGGTCGGCATCGGCCGGACCGCGTTCTGGAACGGGCTCTGCAACGGTCTGGGCGGCGTCCACGCGGCGTCCGGTCTGGAGGACGTGCGGGGGGACCACTTCGGCGTCTCCGGTCGGCTGATCGCCGAGGTGTCGGACTTCGATCCGAACACGCATCTGTCCGATCGTCGCAAGCACTTCAAGACGATGAGCCGCGACGTCCAACTGGGCGTGCTGGCGGCGGACCTGGCCGCCGAGGACGCCCTGCTGCCGGCCGGCGCCGTGAACCCGGAGCGGATCGGCGTGGTCTACGGCGCCGGCCGCATCGCCCCCGGGCCGCTGGCCCTGGTGGAGGGCGCCGCGGCCTGCGTGGGGCCGGACGGGGCGTTCGATCCGAACCTCTGGGGCGAACTGGGCCTGCCGAGCGTCCCGCCGCTGTGGTTGCTCCGCCAGTTGCCGAACATGCCGGCCTGCCACGTCTCCATCGCCCTGGACGCCCGCGGCCCGAACAACACGCTGACCTGCCAGGACGCCAGCGCGATCCTCGCGTTGGACGAAGCCGCCCGCACCATCGCCCGCGGCGCCGCGGACGTGATGATCGCCGGCGCCTCCTCCAGCAACACGGACGCCTTCGATCTGGCCAAGATGCGGTCCGCCGGGGAACTGTCCGCCCAGACGAACGACCCGGAGCACGCCGTGCGGCCGTTCGACGCCCGCCGCGACGGGACCGTCGCCGGCGAGGGCGCCGCGGTCTTCGTGCTGGAGCGCTACGACCACGCGGTCGCCCGGGGCGCCGACATCTACTGCGAACTGCTCGGCACCGCCTCCGCCAGCGGCGGCCGGCGGAGCGATCAGGGGACCGGCATCGTCAACGCGATGAAGACCGCGCTGCACCGCGGCGGCATCGAGAAGGCGGCCGGCATCGGCCACATCAACGCCCACGGCAAGAGCACCCGCTGGGACGACCTCGTCGAAAGCCGGGCCTATCACACCCTGCTGGGCGACGACCTCGCCGGCGTGCCGGTGACGGCGCTGAAGAGTCACTTCGGCCACACCGACGCCGGCAGCGGCGCGATCGAACTGGCCGGCAGCGTCCTCGCCCTGCGGAACCGGCAGTTGCCGATGACGCTCGGGTTCGAGATGCCGGACCCGCTGTGCGGCATCGACGTGGTGCACGAGGGCCCGCTGTCGCTGAAGGGCACCTCCGGCGTGAGCGTGAACGCCACCAAAACCGGCCAGGCCGCCGCCGCGGTGTTGCAGGCCGTGTAGGGTCCGCTCCGCGGACCGGCCGTGTCGGTTCACGCTCCCGGCCGCTCCACGCTTGCCGAACGCGGTCCGCACAGCGGACCCTACGGTGATGCTCGACCCGTTCTCCCCCGGCCGCGTGTTCTGCGTCGGCGCCGCCGGCAGCGGGGTGCGGGCGATGGCGGAGTTGCTGCACGGCTTCGGCTGGCAGGTCAGCGGCACCGACCGCGGCAAGCCGGACGTGCTGGGCCGGATGCGAGCCAAGGGCCTCGCCGTCGCCCACGATCCCGATGGGAACATGTGGGACGAACGGCCGGACCTGCTCCTCTTTTCCCCCGCCGTCCCGCCGACAGACCCGGCCCGGCAGCGGGCTGAGATCGAGGGCGTCCCGCAGGCGACGCACATCGACCTGCTGGCGGAGCTGACGAAACTCCGGGAGACGATCGCCGTCGCCGGCACCCACGGCAAAAGCGGGACTGCGGCGCTGTTGGTGCACCTCCTCCGCTGCTCCGGCCGCCGGGTAGCGGGTTTCGTGGGGGCGGAGCCGGTCGATCCAACCTACAGCTTCGCCGATCCGGACCCGGAACTGTTGGTGGTCGAGGCGTGCGAGTGGAACCGCCATTTCCTGCGGCTCGAACCGCGGCACGCAGTGATCACCGGGGTGGAGTTCGACCACCCGGACAGCTACCGGGACGAGGCGGAATTGATTGGGGCGTTCCGTCGGTTCGTGGAGCGTGTGCCGATCGAAGGCACAGTGGTCTCCGAAGAAAAATGGCGTCGGTGGGCTAGCGAAGGCCGCAACGCCGTCGTCCGTTTCCACGAGCGCACTCCAGAGCGAAGCGGCCCGCGACCGGACGGCGTGTACGACGTGGGCCTAGGCGGCGGCGTGACGTTCGAGACGCGGGAGTGGGTCGGCAACGAGCAACGCTCCGCGATGCCCAGCGAGGCGCTCTCGAGGCATAACGTCGCCTTTGCTGTCGTTGCCGCGGCGGAGATGGGCGTCGACCTGGACGACGCCTGCATCTGGACGAACTGGCCGCACACGCCCGTCCCGATGCTCCGCCGGCGGTTCGAAATCGTCGGCGAGTGGCGTGGCCGGACGGTCGTGGACGACTACGCCCACCACCCGTCGGCACTGCGGGATCTGTACTGGAAGAACATGTTCTTCCATTGGGACGGCTTCGGGACCGGTTTGGTCTTCCAGCCCCATCAGTGCGCCCGGACCGAGGCGCTGTTCGACAGGTTCGCCGCGGCATTGCAGCAGTGGGAGAACGCCGCGGTGCTGCCCGTCTTCCCGGCTCGCGAAACCGCCACCGCCGAACAGTGCACCGCCCTCTCCCGCCGCTTGGCGGAGGCCTCCGGGGCGACCTTTCTGCCCGACCTTGACGCTCTCCCCCGCTGGGCGGACGATTCGACCCGCCCGGGAGACGCCCTCGTGCTCGCCGGGGCCGGCGACATCGATCGCGCCCGCGACCTCCTCTTCCCCGGCGCCCGCCCCTCCCCGGGAACCCGACCGTACAGCGCCGCATGAATCCCCCGGACGTTCCCGCTCCCGATCAGCCCGACGCCGAGGACGGCGCCGTCGAAGCGTCCGCGGAGCCGCCGGCGGAGCCGTTCGCCGACGCGGACCTCGCCGGGGCGACCGTCGTCACCGACGAACCGCTCGCCCCGAAAACCTGGCTGCGGGTCGGCGGGCCGGCCCAGCACTTCGCCGAACCCGTCAACCGGGAGCAACTCCAGGCGCTCGTCCGACGCTGCGCCGAGACCGGGACGAATTGCCGGCTTCTGGGCGGCGGGTCGAACCTGCTGGTCCGGGACGAGGGCGTCAGCGGTCTGGTGATTCGCCTGCCGAAGGAACATTGGAGCGACCTGACGATCGACAAAGTGGTCGGCTCGGTCACGGTCGACTGCGGCGCCCCGCTGTCGCACCTCGTCGCGGAGACGGTGAAGGCGGGGCTGGCCGGACTGGAAACGCTCGTCGGCATCCCGGGCACCGTCGGCGGCGCCCTGCACGGCAACAGCGGCGGCCGGCACGCGGACGTCGGCTCCGTCTGCGAGTCCGTCGAGGTGATGACCCGCTCCGGCGACATCTGCACCCGCACCCGGGACGAACTGTCCTTCGGCTACCGCCGCAGCAGTCTGGACGAACTCTGCCTGTTGCGGGCCACGTTCGCCCTGCGGCCGGCGGATCCGGACGCGCTGGCCGACCGGGCCCGCAAGACCTGGATCCTCAAGAAGAGCAGTCAGCCGCTCTCCCACCAGTCGGCCGGCTGCGTGTTCAAGAACCCCCGCGGCCAAAGCGCCGGCGACCTGATCGAACGGGCCGGGCTGAAGGGCACGCGGGTCGGCGGGGCGGAAGTCTCCGACCGGCACGGCAACTTCATCGTCACCGGCGAGGGCGCCAAAAGCGCCGACGTGCTGCGGTTGATCGACCTCTGCCGCGACACCGTGCTGCAGCGGACCGGCGTGGAGCTCGAAACCGAACTCCGCATCTGGTGAGCGCCGCGGACCTCACCGACGCCCTGACGGCGTCCGTCGACGCGACCGTCGCGACGCGGTACGCCGCCGCCCTCGGCTTCGCCCCAGAGGAGCTGCGGCCCGGCGCCGTGACGGGCGCGCCGCTGCGGATTGCCGTGATCTGCGGGGGGATGGGGCCGGAGCGGGAGATCAGCCTCGCCAGCGGGGCCGCGGTGCAGGCGGCGTTGAAGGATCGCGGGCACGACGCCGTCCGGCTCGAGCTGCCGCAGTCCCACGAGGACTGCGTCGACGCCCTGATGACGCTCGACCCTGTGCACGGCCCGTTCGCCACGGGGAAGAAAGAGGGCGGCGTTTTCCACGTGGCCTTCGTCGCCCTGCACGGACCGTTCGGCGAGGACGGCCGGGTGCAGACCGTGCTGGAACGGCTCGGCCTGCCGTACACCGGCAGCGGGGTGTGGAGCAGCGTGCTTTCCTGGCGGAAGCGGCTGGCGAAGGCCCGCTGGGCGGAACTCGGTCTGCGGACCGCCCCCTGGGCGGAGCTGTACCGCGGGGGCTGGGACGAGGACGAACCGCCGGAGGGCGCCGAAGACTGGCCGCTGCCCTTCGTGATCAAGCCGGACGCCGGCGGATCGAGCGTGGGGGTGACGCGGATCGACGACCTGTCCGCGTTGCCGGCCGCCCTCGCCGCGGCCCACGCCCACGACGAACTCGCCGTGGCGGAGCAGTTCGTCCCCGGGGAGGAATGGAGCGTCCCGGTGCTGGAGGGCGTGGCGCTGCCGCCGCTGCGGATCGTCCCGGCCGGCGGACCGGACGCTCTGTTCACCACGACGGCGAAGTACGAGGACGACCGCACCCGGGTCGAAGCGGTCCCCGTCGGTTCGGACGGAGCGGACGCGGGCGACGCCCCCAACGTGCCCGCGGCGGCGGCGGCTCTGGCGGTGCAGGCCGCGGAGGCGGTCTACGCCGAGGGGCTCTGCCGGGTCGACCTGCGGGTCGCCCCGGACGGGACGCCGTGGTTGCTGGAGCTGAACGCGGTCCCGGGATTCTCCGCGGCGAGCCTCGTCCCCCGCAGCGCCGCGGCCGTGGGCGTGTCCGCGGGCCTGCTGTACGAGCGCTGTTGCCGGCTGGCGCTGCGGGAACAGGGCGTCTCCGCCTGACGGGGACGGTTCGGTCCACGCGGCACATCCCGGCGGGGGCGCGAGACGGGATGAGGGGAATCGGCCGAATTCGGGCAAGTTCCCGGCGGGCTGTCCGTCACGACCGACACCAACCGGAGGACACGCCGGCCGCCGGCGGAAAGGGGGCGAACGGGCGAGGGGGGCCGCAGTCTTCGCGGCGAACCGGACGAAGTGAGGGGTGAACCTGCTCCGGTTCGCCAACCAACCGCCCGACGGCCCAACGGGGGCCGATGGACGAACGCCCCGCCACGCGGGCCGCCCCCGGGCGACCCGCCTTCGGCCGACGCCTCCCGCGTCGGCGGACGCGACGGCGGGACGGTACGGCGAGCCGTTTTCCCCTCCCGGTCTCAAGACGTCCCCAGAGGATCGTTCCCCATGAAGATGTTCTCCCTCGTCGCCGTCGCCGCCCTCTGTTGCTCCGGCAGCGTGGCGAACGCCGGCCTGTTCGGCCACGGCGACGCCAGCTGCGCCGCCCCGTGCGCCCCGACCTGTGCGGCTCCGGCCTACAGCGCCTGCGACACCGGCTGCACCGGCTACGCCCCGACGTACACCTCCTGCTGCGAGAAGCCGAGCCTGTGCGAGCGCCTGTTCGGCGGCGCGAAGAACGGCTTCGGTCTGTTCGACTGCTTCCACAAGGATGAGTGCTGCCAGCAGTCCTACTGCGCCCCGGTGACCTGCGCCGCCCCCTGCGGCGACGTTTGCGGCGCCGTCCCGACCTGTGCCGCCCCGTGTGCCGACGTCTGCGGCGCCGCCCCGACCTGTGCGGCCCCGTGTGCCGAAGTCTGCGGCGCTGCCCCCAGCTGTGCCGCCCCGTGCGAAGCCCCCTGCGGCGAGTACGTCGCCCCGACCTGTGCCGCCCCCTGCGGCTGCAACTGAATCCGGTCCGTCCCCCCGGACGACCGGCTTCGGCCCGAGGCTGACTCGCTGAGGAACGGCGGGCCGCTCCGGCGGCCCGTCCCAAAAACGCCAAGAACCTTGCGGTGACAACCCGAAGCGTCGACGTCGCGGAGTCCAGCGCTCCTTTCCACTGCGACAGGGTCCGACCGGACCCGAGGTCGGCCACAACCTGAGCGTCCCCGCCGCGGC
>NZ_JBINJD010000063.1:0-28270 GCF_043951915.1 Alienimonas sp. DA493
GGCCGCGGCCGCGGGATTGGACCGGCTCCCGCCGGAGGTCGCGGAGCTGGTCCGCCGCGCCAAGTCCTCCGACCCCGGCGACTGGCTGCTTCATCCAGTCAGCCCCGCCGAGGCTTCGGTGCTTTATGGGCTGTCGCTGGACCGGCCGGCGACGCTGCTCGTACATGAGGCGAAGGTCTCAGGCCAAGGCGACGGCTCGGCCGGAGCGAACGTGCCGGCCGAGGAGGACGACCGATTCGGTCGCGACGCGCGCACGCCGACTGTCTTCGCTCAGTATATCGCTGAGGACCCGGAAGAATTCGCTCGCGTCCTAGAGCGAGATCTCCGCCGCATCTATACATGGGAAAACACTTGGCGGGTGGCGGCGAGCTACTCCGCGGCGGGGGAGCCCGCGGTCCGGCTGACGGTCTCCGACCCCGCGCGTCCCGACGAATCCCTGCCGGACGGGCGTCCGCTGATGGTCGGTCGAATCGCCCAGATGACGCTCGCGAACGACGACCTCCGCCCCCGCTGGGTGACGGCGCTGAACCTCCAGCCGGATTATACCATTGCCTCTTGGTTTACCGTCGCCGTCGAGCCGGGGGACGAGCTGGGGCCGTTCCAGTTTGAGGTCGTGGGAGAGACAGGCGGGCCGGAGGGCATTCTTGTCTTCTCCGCTCCGGTGGAGACCCGGCGCGCTCGGTTGGATCTCTCCTATTTGGAGCAGGAGGGTTTCGGTGGAGCGGAGCGAGAGCGCAGCATCCGGTCGGCCAGTCCGGCGGCCGATCCGCTGGACCGCCTGCTGCAGGCAGCCGCCTCGGGCGGTCGGATGAGAGCGGCGCTGCGGCTCAATGCGGCCCGCCCGGAGGCCGTCGCGTGGACGTTTATCACTGTCCTCCCCCCGCAGCGTCCTGCAGCCAGTCCCGCGGCTGAATCGAAAACGGAGGCACCTTGACGCGCCAGCCTGAAAGCCAGCTCGGAAAGATGCACTTCGCAAAGAGGCCGATGACGGGCCGCTGACGCGGAGAACTTTAAGGGTTGCGCGCTGGGGTCCGTGGGCGATAATTCCGGCATGAACGCCGAAGCGACGGCTACCGATGCACCTGCACATCCCGAACTCCCTGATCAGGGAGTGCTACAGGAAGAAAGTGGCGAAGTTACGGGAGGCGAACCGGCAGAAGGAGCTGGCAGTTTAGAGTCGCTCCCTCTTGAGGCTGGCTCCGGAGAGAGAACCGACGCTGCGGCTAATGGGCAGTCAGCGTTAGAGCACACCGCGATCAGGCGTAGCGTGTATAGCCGCAGTGGCGGAGATAGTTCGGGCGTTCGGACGGCGGGAAGCGGTCCAGCAATTCGCCGATGCGGCGCCATAACGCCTCGACCGTCCGCTCCCCGGCGGCCCGGATCAGATGCTTCGGCTTGCTGAACAGCAATTCGATCGGGTTCAGGTCAGGGCTGTAGGGCGGCAGGTAGCGGACTTTCGCGCCGGCGTCCCGGATCGCCTCCGCCACGCCCGCCACCTTGTGGGCCGACAGGTTGTCCATCACCACCACGTCGCCGCGGCGCAGAACCGGCGCCAGATGCTGACGGACCCACGCCAGAAATAGCGGCCCGTCGATCGTCCCGTCGACGACCAGCGGGGCGACCGGACCGTCGGCCCGCTGCCCGCACAAAAACGTGGTCGTGCGCCAGTGGCCGCGCGGGACCGACGCGATCAGCCGGCGGCCCCGCAGCACCCAGCCGCGGGTCGGGGTCATGTTCGTCTTCGCCCAGGTCTCGTCCAAAAAGGCCAGCCGCCTGGCCCGAAAGCCGCCGCGGGCCCGGCGCCACGACCACCCGCCGCAAGGGGGCGTTTCAGGCGAGTACGCTGTCGAATCTGGTGGACCTGATCGGCTTCGCCCACTGGCTCGGCTTCGCCTGCGTCGGCCTGGTGCTGGCGCTGGTCGCCACGACCACCGTGATGGCCGTGCAGGACCGGGTAAAGGAACACGCCGTGTTGCAGACCCTCGGCGTGCGGCCGACGCGGGTGTTCGGGCTGGTGATCTGCGAAAGCCTCTTGATCTGCCTGCTCGGCGGGCTGGTCGGCACGGCCGCGGCGACGGCGATCCTGGCGTTCGGCGGGCTGGCCGTGGGGGCCGAGGGGGGCACGATCGCCTTCCGGCCCTCGCTCTCGCTGGCGCTGACCGTCGGCGGGGTCTCCGCCGCGGTGGGCCTGCTCGCCGGGGTCGTCCCGGCGTGGCATGCGGCCCGGACGAATATCGTCTCGGCATTGAACGCGGCGTGAGGGAGTTCATTGGCCGTCCGCGGCCTTTGTGTTCTCAATCCGACGACGCCACATCGCTTCCGCGACACCCTCCGTCGCCCCCACCGAGGAGCCTAAACCTTCCATAGCAGCGTTCGCAGGCTAATCCTTGGCGCGCGACGTTTGGCATAGCGAATGCACCCCAATAGAGCGTTGATCCACTTCCAACGTTTCAGGACCGCGACAATGCTCCGCTCGACTCTCACCCTCGCCGCGACCGCCGCCCTGCTGGTCGCCGGCTCCTCCCAGGCGGACGCGGGCGATCGTTCGCGGGTCTCCTTCCAGCTCTCGCTCGGCAACGGCGTCGCCGCGACCTACGGCAACGGGTACGGCGGCGGCTACAGCTCGAACTACGGAAACTACGGCCGCTCCAGCCTCTACGGGAACAGCGGCCGGTACGGGTCGAGCTTCAACCGGTCCCGCTTCAACAACGGCTACGGCTCCGGCAACCGGTTCGGCCGCGGCTACGGGCAGTCCGGCTACGGCAGCGGCTACGGCCTTGGGAACTCGCACCACGGCAGCGGGCACGGCGCCGGCCACTACGACTACCACGCGCCGGAGGTCGTGCCGCACGGCAATCACCTCGACGTGACGCCCGGCCACTACGATTTCCATCAGAGCCATCGCTGAGTCGATCGTCCCGTCGACGACCAGCGGGGCGACCGGACCGTCGGCCCGCTGCCCGCACAAAACGACGAACGTCGGCCCGACGCCCTGCGGTTTGGACCGCCTCCCCCGGTCCGAATTGCCCCCGCGTTGCGGCGGAGCTTCGCCGACGGAGTTGGTCCGGCCCTCACAAAAAATCAGGCTCGCCCGGCGGACCGGGGAGCCTTTGAAGATGCGTTCATTGACGGCTTCCCTGCCATCTGGCGTACCGGGGGCGTCAGTGAGGGACGTGATCGAAGTGGGTCGTGGTGTGCGGAACCAGATCGACGTGCCCGCGGTGCGGCACGGCGTCGTAGTGGGTGGTGGTGTGCGGAACGTAGTGCCCGCCGAAGTGCGTCTGCTGCGGGTAGTACCGCGGCTGCACGGGGCGGTATACGCTGCCTCCGAACTGCTGCGGATAGGGCCGGTAGATCTGCCCGCCCTGCCCGAACCGGGTCGGGTATTGCACGCCCGTCCCGAATCGCGTCGGGTAGTTCGTGCCGACCCGGTCGTAGTGGGTCGTGGTGTGCGGGACCGCGTCGTAATGCGTGGTCGTGTGCGGCACGGCGTCGTAGTGGTTGCCGTGCCGGACGTAATCCGTGTGGGTCTGCGTATGCGGCACCAAGTCGATGTGCGTCGTCGTGTGCGGGACGACGTGGCCGCCGTGGTGGTGGCCGTAATGCTGGGCGTTGGCGGCGGTCGCGGAGGCCGCCAAGCCCCCGGCGATCAGCAGCGCGGTGCGGGTGAGGTTCATGGTCTTGTCTGGGGAGAGTCGTGCGGAGCGTGACCGCTGCGGTCGCGGGCGATTGGGCTGGGAGACAGGAAGCCGAGCGGCCGCCGCCATGATCTTAAGCGGAAGGCTGCATCGTTTGGGGACAGCTTCGTCCAAATCCGCCGTGCGCTCGCCCGGAGGCCGGAAAGTCGTCCGCGCATTCGCAGTCGGACCGCCCGGCCGAGAAGCGGTTCTGCAAACCGATCCCGTTGGGGCGGGCGTGAGGGCAGGGCCGATTCTCACGGCGTTGACGGACACGAGACCCGATGCCCCGGCACGCCGTGCGGGGCGGAGACGCGCCCATGAAGCCCCGCAAAGCCCTGCTGCCGTTCGCCCTCGCCAGCTTGGCAGGGTGCGGGACCGGCAACGCGCTGACGACCCACACGTACGACGGGGGGAGCCCGCTCGCCTCTGGCGCCGCCGCGGGATATGGCGTTCCCGCGGTGGCCGTCGCCGCCGTGGAACCGGCGTTGGACGGATCAATCCAGCCGGCGGCTTATCAGGAGGAGCCGTCTGTCGACGAGGGCAGGGACCGCCCCGTCACGGCCGATCCGTTCTCCCCGGAACGGCCGTCGGACGAACTGGCGGAGGAGGCGGCGAACGAAGCCCGCGACACGGGGCCGTCGGACGCGGGAGACGGA
This sequence comes from Alienimonas sp. DA493, assembly GCF_043951915.1. Taxonomy (NCBI): domain Bacteria; kingdom Pseudomonadati; phylum Planctomycetota; class Planctomycetia; order Planctomycetales; family Planctomycetaceae; genus Alienimonas; species Alienimonas sp. DA493. The sequence continues at coordinate 4,337 of NZ_JBINJD010000063.1, forward strand.
GCGGATCCGCTCGCCGCGCCCGTCCCGCTCCCAGTCGACGTCCCGGTCGACGGCGTACTGCCGGACGATCACCCGCCGGGCGGATTGACGCTGGCGGAGATCGAGGCCGCCGCCCTCTCCGCGAATCCGACGCTCAGCGGGGCCGCCGCGGCAGTGGACAAAGCCCGCGGGATTTACACGCAGGTCGGTCTCTACCCGAACCCCACCGTCGGGTACACGTCCGAGGAGATCGGCGAGGGCGGCTCGGCGGGGCAGCACGGGGTCTTCGCCTCCCAAACGTTTGTGACCGCCGACAAGCTGAAGCTGAACCGTGCAGTCGAAAGTTGGGAGGTCGAGCGACTGCGCTGGCGGACCGAAGCCCAGCGGCTGCGCGTCGTCAACGGCGTGCGGCGACAGTACTACGTCGCGTTGGGAGCCCAGCGCCGGCTGGAACTGGCGGAGGAACTTGTGGACTTGGCCGAGGAGGGCGTCGCCGCCGCCGAGCAACTATTCGAGGCCGGAGAGGTCGCCAGGCCGGACGTGCTCCAGGTCGAAATCCAGCTGGGCGAGGTGAACATCGTGCGGCGGGACGCGGAGTTGGAGTTCGAGGGGGCGTGGCAACGCCTGATGGCGCTGGCCGGGATGCCGAGCCGCCCCGTGGGCCGGCTGGACGGGGAACTGGAGGGTCCGGTCGCCGAACACGACTTCGACGCCCTGTTCGCCGAACTGCTCGCCGCCAGCCCGGAACTGGCAGCGGCCCGGGCACGGGTCTCGCGGGCGCGGACGGCGATCTGCCGGCAACAGGCCCAACCCGTGCCGAACGTGCAGACGCAGGCGGCGGTGACCTACGGCTTCGGCGGGGACGAGCCGATCGGCGGGGTGCAGGTCGGCCTGCCGCTGCCGGTCTTCAACGACAACCGCGGCAACGTCGCCGCCGCCGTCGCCGACCTGCACCGGGCCACCGCGGACCTTCGTCGGCTGGAACTGGACCTGCGGGCCCGACTGGCGGACGCCCTGCGGGACTACCGCCGGGCCGCCAACCGCGTGGCCCGCTACACCGAGGACGTGCTGCCCGCCGCCCGCGAGAACCTGGCGCTGACCGAAGAGGGCTACCGGCAGGGGGAGTTCGACATCGTGCGGGTGTTCACCGCCCGGCGGAGCTTTTTCGAAGCGAATCTCGCCCGCGTCGCGGCGCTGGCCGACGCCCGCACTTCGGAGGTCGCCGTCGATGGCCTGCTGCTCGTGGACGCCCTGGGCGAGATCCCCGACGCCGGCGGGGAGAACTTGCAGGGCGTCGGCCTGCGAGATCTGGCGCTGGGCGGGCAGTGAGCGTGAGGGTCGTGCGGATTCCTCCGATCTGGGTTCCCGGCCGCTGCGCATCTGGTAACCTTTCGCGGCAAGCCCACGCTCGCTCTTCGCCCGTGCTCCGCCTCGTCACCCCGCTGGTCACGCTCGCCGCCGTGCTGACGCACGCGGTGCTGGGGTGCTGCATGCATCACGCCCATGCAGGCGATTCGTGTTGCGGAGCGGAACCGACTGCGGTTGCTTGTCACGCCGCACACGCACACGGCGACGAGGCTCACGATCATGATCACGGCCACCACGGGTCCGATCACGACTCGTCGGACGACGCCGGACATCAGCACGATGATCCGAACCAAGATGATCCGCACCAACATGAAGGGTGCGGCGAGTCGGAGTGTTCCTGGCTGACGGCGTCCGTGGCGGCGTGTCCGGCCCTCGCGCCGGTCGGCTTTCGGCCGCTGTCGGACTTGGATCTGACGGGCGGGGTCAGCGGGGGCGGTCTCGATGCGTGGAGTCGGTCGCACCGTGACGCGGCACGCAGCGGTCCGGGCGACCGCTTGCGCACACGGGTCTTCTTGCTGTAACGGACGTCTGCGCTGGCCGCGCTCTCGCGGCGGCTCCGCAGCCTGACGGCTGCCTCGCTTCTCTCCCCGGTCTGACGCCGGGTCCCCGCAGGTCCCTGTCGTCCGGACGGCTTCGCGCCGTCCCGTGACGGCACGAGTTGGCGGCGGGGTTTCCTCCCTCCCTCTCCCGGTGCTGTCGTGCGCCTTGGCAAACTGAATCTGTCACCCAAATGGTTGGCGATCGCCGCCGTCCCGGTCGCGGCCGTCGCGCTGTGGCTGTCGGCCGGTTGGTGGCTGCCGGAGCTCTCCGCGTTAGCCTTCGGGACGGACCCGACCGGCGACATGACGGAGGTTTCAGGCGATCCGCACGCCGGGCACGATCATGGCGTCGCCGCCGCGGGCGAGGTGATCCGGCTGTCCGATCAGGCCCGCGGCACGATCGGGCTGCGGACGGCGACGGTCGAACTGACGGACTTCGACCGCACCATCACCGTGCCCGGGGTCGTCGCGGAGCGGCCGGGCCGATCGAAATTGCAGGTTTCCGCCCCGATGACCGGTGTGGTCACGGACGTGTTCGCCACCGAGGGGCAGGCCGTCCGCCCCGGCGACACGCTGTTCCTCATGCGGCTGACCCATGAGGACGTGGTGCAGGCCCAGACGGACTACCTCAAAACGCTCGAAGCCCTCGACGTGGAGGAACGGGAGATCGACCGGCTGCAGACCGTCTCCCGCGGCGTGGTCGCCGGGAAGGTCGTCCTCGAACGGCAGTACGAGAAGCAAAAGCTCGAAGGGCTGCTCAAAGCCCAGCGGCAGAGATTGTTGCTGCACGGCTTGGGAGAGTCCCAGGTCGCCCGCATCGCCTCGGACCGGGACCTGGTGCGGGAGATCCGCATCGTCGTGCCCGACCCCCATGACCCGAACGAGGAGGGCCACGGCGAAGTGCACGACCCGGCGGTGCGGGATGCGACGCCGACGGCGCCGGCCCGGACGGCGAGCCTGCAGGAACCGGCGTCGCAGGCGCACCCGCCGCTGACGGTCGAACGCCTGAACGTCCACGCGGGGGACGCGGTCGACGCGAACGCCCCGCTGGCGGAGCTGAGCGACCTCTCCCTGCTGTACGTGGAGGGCCGGGCGTTCGAGCGGGACGCCGCCGCGGTCGTCGCCGCGGCCCGGGAGGATCGCCCGGTCACGGCCCTGCCGACCGATAACCTCGCCGGGGCGTCCGACCCGGTGACCGGGTTGGAGATCGCCTACGTGGCCAACCGCGTGGGGGCGGATTCGCGGGTGTTGCCGTTCTACGTCCTGTTGCCGAACGAGATCGTCAGCGACGCCCGGGCCGGCCGCGAGGACGCACGGTTCCTCACCTGGAAGTACAAGCCCGGCCAGCGGATGCGTCTACGGGTGCCGGTGGAGACGTACGCGGAGGCGATCGTGTTGCCGATCGAGGCCGTCGCGGAAGCCGGGGCGGAGCGGTTCGCATTCGTGGAGAACGGGGCGACCTTCGAGCGCCGGCCGGTGCACGTCGTCTACCGGGACGCGGAGTCGGTCGTCGTCGCGGACGACGGCTCGCTGCTGCCGGGGGAGTCGGTCGCCGTCTCCGCCGCCCATCAGTTGCAGATGGCGCTGAAGAACGCCGCCGGCGGGGCGATCGACCCGCACGCCGGCCACAACCACTGACGTTCCGCCCGATCCGGGTCTGCTCCCCGGTCCCCGTCTCCCCCCCGTCTTTCCGAACCGGTCCGCCCGATGCTCAACGCGATCATCCGCTTCGCCCTGCACAACCGCGTGCTCGTGTTGGCCGGCGCGCTGCTGGTCCTGGGGCTGGGCGGGTGGCGGACCGCGGGGCTGACCATCGACGTCTTCCCCGACCTGAATCGGCCGCGGGTGGTGGTCATCACCGAGGCCCCCGGCATGGCGCCGGAGGAGGTCGAGGCCCTCATCACCTTCCCGCTGGAGACCAGCCTGAACGGCGCCAACGGCGTCGAGGTCGTCCGCAGTTCCAGCGCGGTGGGCATCAGCGTGATCACGGTGGACTTCGCCTGGGGCACGGACATCTACACCGACCGCCAAGTCGTCGCGGAGCGGATGCAACTCGCCGCGGAGAGCATGCCGGAGGGAATCCGGCCGACGCTCGCCCCCGTCAGTTCCGTGATGGGCCAGATCCTGATGCTCGCCGTCTGGAGCGAACCCGGGGCCGACGGGGAGCCGCAGACCGCCCCGTTGGAGTTGCGGACGCTCTCGGACTGGGTGATCCGCCAGCGTCTGTTGACGATCCCGGGCGTCAGTCAGGTGTTCGTCATGGGCGGGGGGCGGAAGCAGTTTCAGGTCCTCGTCGACCCGGACGCCCTGCGGGCCTACGGGCTGACCCTGGATCAGGTGAAGGAGGCCGTCGCCGAGAGCAACCTCAACGCCACCGGCGGCTACCTGGACGAACGCGGGCCGACGGAGTTGCTGGTCCGCGGACTGGGTCGGGCCACCACGGTGGAGGATCTGCGGAAGGTCGTCGTCACGATCCGCGACGGCCGCTCGGTGGCGCTGGAGCAGGTCGCCGACGTCGTCGAGGAGGCGCAGGTCAAGCGCGGGGACAGCGCCGCGTTCGTGCGGACGGAGGTCGCGGGCGAGGTGCCGGTGGCCGAAGGACCGGAGGAAGACGGGGAACTTCCGGCTCCCGGGCTCTCGCCCCTCGCCCCCCCGCAGTTCACCGGCGGGCCGGCGGTCGTCCTGACGATCGCCAAACAACCCGGCGCCGACACCCGGGTCGTCACGGACGCGGTCAACGCCGCGATGGCCGACCTCGCCCGCTCCCTGCCGGACGACGTGCGGGTGGAGCGGGTCTATTCGCAGCGGAGTTTTATCGACCGCAGCATCGAAAACGTCGTCGAAGCCCTCGCCGACGGCGGCGTGTTGGTGGTCGTGATCCTGTTCGCCTTCCTGCTGAACTTCCGCACGACGTTCATCACCCTGACCGCGATCCCGCTGTCGATCGTGGTCACGGCGCTGGTCTTCGCCGCGTTCGGGTTCGGCATTAATACGATGACCCTCGGCGGGCTGGCGGTCGCCATCGGGGAATTGGTCGACGACGCGATCGTCGACGTGGAGAATATTTTTCGCAGGCTGAGGGAGAACAAGCATCGCCCCGAGGCGGAACGACTGCATCCGTTGGTCGTCACCTTCCGGGCGAGTACGGAGATTCGCAGTTCGATCGTGTTCGGCACGGCGATCGTCGTGCTGGTGTTCCTGCCGCTGTTCGCCTTGGGGGGCATGGAGGGCCGGCTGTTCGCCCCGCTGGGCGCCGCCTACGTGGTGAGCATCCTGGCCTCGCTGACGGTCTCGCTGACGGTCACGCCGGCGCTGTGCTCGCTGCTGTTGGTCGGGAACCGGGGCTGGCACGTCGTCGCGCCAATGTTGGGGCTGGGGATGAGCGCCGCGACCTTCTACTGGATCGCCCCGCGGGCCGCGGAGATCTTTCACATTGAAGCCCTGCATCCCTCGGACCCGCTGTGGTGGACGCTGGCCGCCGCCCCGGCGTTCTGGCTTGGCGTGGAGACGCTGGACCGATTTACCTCCGGCGGCGAGGAGGAAGGCCTGTTTCTGCGGGGCCTGCAATGGCTCGCCGGCGGGGCGATCCGCGGCGCGACGCTGTTCGCTTGGCCGGTGTTGCTGATCACGGCCGGGGCGGTGGCGGTCGCCGGGGCGCGGATGTCGACGCTGGAACGGGACTTCCTGCCGCCGTTCAACGAGGGGGCGATGCAGGTCAACGTGATTCTCGACCCCGGCACCTCGTTGAAGACGAGCAACGAGATCGGCCGCGCCGTGGAGAAAAGCCTGCTGGCGGTCGAAGGCGTGTCCTCCGTGGTGCGCCGGACCGGCCGGGCGGAACTCGACGAGCACGCCGTGACCGTCAACATCAGCGAAATGATCGTGGAGTTCGACCCGGAGTCCGACCGCGAGCGAGAAGCGATCCTCGAGGACCTCCGCGAGGCCGTCGCCGACGTGCCCGGCGCCGTCGGCAGCGTGGAGGGACCGCTGGGCCACCTCATTTCGCACATGATCTCCGGGGTGAAGGCCCAGATCGGCATCAAGCTGTACGGCGACGACCTCGACACGCTCCGCCGCAAGGGGGAGGAACTGAAGGCCGCGATGTCCGGCGTGCCCGGCCTGGTCGACGTGCAGCTCGAACAGCAGGTCACGATCCCGCAGCTGCGGATCGAACTGGACCGCGACGCCCTGCTGCTGGCCGGCCTGCGGCCGGCGGACGTGATGGAGTTCGTCCAGACCGCCATGAACGGCGAGGTGGTCTCCGAAGTCCTGATCGGCCAGCGCACGTTCGATCTGTTGGTCCGGCTGGACGAACCGTTCCGCGAGGATCTGGAAGCGCTGCGCCGGTTGACCCTCACCACGCCGGAGGGCGGGCAGATCCCGTTGGAATCGGTCGCCCGCATCTACGAGAGCGGCGGGCCGAACACGATCAACCGGGAGAACGTCCGCCGCCAGATCGTGTTGCAGGCGAACGTCAGCGGTCGGGGCGTGGTGGAGGCGGTCGAGGACGTGAAGGAGAGCTTCGCCGACGTGGAGCTGCCGCCCGGCTACTTCCTGGAGTTCAGCGGCCAGTTCGAGAGTCAGCAGAGCGCCAGCCGCACGCTGGGCCTGCTGGGGGCGGTGTCGGTGTTCGGGGTGTTTCTGGTGCTCTACACGCTGTTCGGTTCGGCGAACTTCGCCCTGCAGGTGATGGCCGCGTTGCCGACAGCGTTCGTCGGCGGGGTGATCGCGCTGGTGATCACCGACCAGACGCTCACCGTGGCGGCGCTGGTGGGATTCATCTCGCTGGCCGGCATCGCCAGCCGCAACGGCATTCTCTTATTGAACCATTATCTGCACCTCGTCAAGCACGAGGGCGAGGGCTGGACGCGGTCGATGGTCGTGCGGGCCGGCCGGGAACGGCTGGCGCCGGTGTTGATGACCGCCCTGACCAGCGGCATCGGCCTGGTTCCGCTGGCCCTCGCCGCCGGCGAGCCGGGCAAGGAGATCCTCTACCCCGTCGCGACGGTGATCATCGGCGGGCTGCTGACGAGCACCGCCGCGGAGTTCGTGGTTCGCCCGGCGCTGTTCTGGGCGATCGGCCGCCCCGCCGGCCGCCGCCTCGCCTCGGCGAGCGGCGCGCCCGTCGCCCTCACCGAAGAGTCCGAAGAGCACGCTTGAAGCGTTTCCCCGGGCTTCGGGACCGTCCCGTCGCCCGCCTGTTCCCTGTTCCTGAGAGAAGGAGTTTGAAATGACCCGTCGTCTGTTCCCCCTGTTCGCCGCCGCCCTCGCCCTGACGGTCCTCGCCCCGTCCGCGCCGGCCGCGTCGCCGGTTGAAGCGAAGGCTGACGAGATCGTCGCCTACCGGGCCGTGAAGTGGCAATCCGGCCACTTCGAGGACGCCAAGAAGGCGGCGACGCACGCCGCGACGCTCAAGAAGCTCGGCTGCGAGGTGAAGACCGGGGCCCACGGCGGCCACACGGACGTCTCCCACCGCTGCCCGGAGTGGCGGGAGATCGCCCTGGCGACCCACGAGAAGGCCCACGAGTGGGAGACTTGGCTGAAGGCCAACGGCTTTGAAACCCGTCATTTCCACTGACCCCCGCCCACTCGCCGCCCGGAAAGGAATGCCGGGCGATCCCTTCGGCTTTGGAGATCCGCACCGATGCGAATGCCCAAGCGAAACGTCGTCCTCGCCGCCGGCCTGCTGCTGGCCCTGTTTGCGGCGACGACCGCGGTGACGTTCAACCACGAGCACGACGAACGGACTGCGGACTTCGTACCGCAGCCCGTCGTCTGCGCCGTGAACCTCCTCGCCGATGCCTGGAACGGCTCGCAGGCGCAGGCGCTGTACCGCCGGTGGGACGGCCACATCGCCGATTTCTGCGCGAACCCCTCCCACCGACACTGAGCCGTTCGACCCGTCCCGTCCGGAGCCTCTCCGGGCGGGATCGTTCCCCCTGTTTTCGCACCTCAAGGATCTGCCGATGATTTCCCCCGCCAAACCCTTCGCCGCCGTCCTCGCGCTGGCCGTTTCCGCCGCGTTCGTCGGGTGCGCCCCCGAGGAGGACGAACCGCTGGCGATGGACGACGCCCCGCCGGCCCTCGCCGACGACCACGCCGGCCACGACCACGGCGCCCACCCGCCTGAAGGACTGCACGGCGGCGGGCTGATCGAACTGGGCGACGAGGAGTACCACGGCGAACTGATCCACGACGAAGCGGCCGGCACCGTGACGATCTACATCCTCGACGCCCACGTCGAAGCGGCCGTTCCGATCGACGCCGCCGAGGTGACGGTGACGGTCGTCCACGACGGGAATCGGGAGTCGTTCCCGCTTGCCGCCGACCCGGACGCAGGCGATCCGGCGGGGAAGTCCTCCCGGTTCGTCTCCTCCGACGCCGAACTGGCCGAACACCTCGACCACGAGGGGGAGACGGCCAAGTTGATGGTCAAGATCGACGGCCGCTCCTACAGCGGCGAGATCGCCCACGAGCACAACCATGAGGGGCACGATCACTGAGCGACGTCGCGGCTCCCCGGGGGACGGCTCGCGCCGTCCCCCGGGCGTTCCGCCTTCCGAACGACTCCTAAGCACCGAACAATGACTTGGCTTTGGGCGATCGTCCTAGCGGCGGCCCTGTGGGCGGCCCACTGGGGTGCCGAGCGGCTCAGTCGCCCGCTCAAGAAACTCCGCCGCCAGTGGGGCTTCTCCGTCGCCGCCGGCGGGAGCCTCATCGGCCTCGCCGCCGCCGCCCCGGAGATCGGCATCAATGCCTCCAGCGCGCTCCGTAGGGTGGCGGAGATCGGCCTGGGCATGATGCTCGCCTCCAACATCATCGCCATCCCGCTGGTGGTCTGCACCGCCTACCTCGGCACCCGCAAGCGGGACCTGCCGGATCACGGGGGGCACCCGCGGCACCGCGCCGAGAACCTCCTGGAGGTCGATCCCCAGGCGGTGTGGGTGCAGGCCCTGCCGTATCTGGGAATCGTCGCCCTGCTGGCGGCCCTCACGCTGCCGCCCGGCTGGCGGGGCGTGCAGCCGCTCGACGGCTGGATCATGCTCGCGGCGTACCTCGTCTACGCGGCGCAGGCCTTGCTGCGCGGGCGGCAGGACGGCGAGGAGGTCGACTGGGCGAAGAAGGAAGTCCTGCTGGCGCTCGCCGGCGTCGGGGCCATCGCCGCGGGGACCTACTTGGCGGTGCGGGCCACGGAGCAGTTGGCCGCCGCCTGGGGACTGTCGCGGATCGCGGCCGGCATGTTCGTCACCGCCCCGGTGGCCGCCCTGCCGGAGTTGTTCGCCACCTGGAAGGTCGTCCGCAGCGGCCAGGTGACCAGCGGCGTGACCAGCGTCATCGGCGATCACGCGGTGACGCTCACGGTGGCCCTGCTGCCGTTGGCCCTGGTGACGGTTCCGGTCGAGAACTTCCGGCTGCTGTGGGTGAATCTGACCTTCGTCGCCCTGATGCCGGCGCTCTACGCCGCTCTGATCTACGTCGGCCGGGGCGGCGACCGCGACGGCTACGGCTTCCGCCGCTGGCAGGCGCTGCTCTTCCCGGTCGCCCTCGCCGCCTGGCTGCTCCTGGTCGTCTTCTGGGTCCCGGGTGTCTTCAGCGGGAAGCAGGGCGACCAAAGCCCGTCCGCGAACGAGAACCGACCCGCGTCGCAGACTCCGGGAACCCACCAAAAGTCGCCCTGAGAAATGAGACGCCGCGGAGCCCCGGCGCGTGGCCGGCTCGCTTCATCGCCGGCGGCGGTCGTATAGAAACAGGCCGGCACTACCACACGAACCGTGCAAGCGATGCATCAGACCCTCCTGTCGATCGGTTACTTCCTGCTGGCCGGTCTGATGGAGATCGGCGGCGGATACCTCGTCTGGCTCTGGCTGCGGGAAGGCCGGTCGATCTGGCTGGCGCTGCTGGGGGCCGTCGTCCTCGTGGGCTACGGCGTCGTGCCGACGCTCCAGCCGACGCATTTCGGCCGGGTCTACGCGGCCTACGGCGGCGTGTTCGTGGCGCTGTCGGTCCTGTGGGGCTGGGGGATCGACGGACATCGGCCGGACCGCTGGGATACGCTCGGCGCGCTGCTCTGCGTGGCGGGGGTGGCGGTGATCATGTACATGCCGAGGGGCGACGACTTGGCCCCGGCCGTGACTCCGAACGACCGTTCCGTCCAAGGAACGCCATGACCCCCCTCGATCTTCTGACCGGCGCGGCGGAAGCCCTGTCGTGGTACGCCGCCGCGGTTTTGCCCACGCTCGGCGACGCCGCCTTCGTCGCCTGCCCGTGGGTTCGCGACACCGACGCCTGGGAGCGACTCGTCCGATGACCGGCAACCATTCGCACGCCCACTCCCACGCCCCCGCCGACTACGGCAGGGCGTTCGCCCTGGGCGTGGCACTGAACGTCCTGTACGTCGCCGTGGAGGCTGGGTACGGGTTCTGGTCCGGCTCGCTGGCCCTACTGGCGGACGCGGGGCACAACCTCTCCGACGTGGCCGGGCTGCTGCTCGCGTGGGGCGGATTTGCGTTGGCGAAGCGGCCGCCGACCGACCGCCGCACCTACGGCTGGCGGGGGGCGACGAACCTCGCCGCCCTCGCCAACGGTTTGCTGCTCCTAGTCGCGGTCGGGGCGATCTCCTGGGAGGCGGTCGGCCGGTTTTCGAATCCCGCCGACGTGCCGGGCCTGACGGTGGTGCTCGTGGCGAGCGTCGGCGTCGTGATCAATACGGTCACGGCGATGCTGTTCTTCGCCGGGCGGAAGGGCGACGTGAACGTCCGCGGGGCGTTCCTGCACATGGCCGCCGATGCGGCCGTCAGCGTCGGCGTGGTCGTCGCCGGCCTGCTGATCCGCTGGACCGGGGCCGACTGGATCGACCCCGTCACCAGCCTCGTCATCGCCGCGGTAATCTTCGTGGGGACCTGGGGCCTGCTGCGGGAGGCGTTCGACCTCTCCGTGCAATCCGTGCCCGCCGGCGTGGACGTGCCGGCGGTGCGGGAGTTCCTGCTCTCCCGCCCCGGCGTCGAGGAGGTGCACGACCTGCACGTCTGGGCGATGAGTAGCACCGAAACCGCCCTCACCGCCCACCTGCTCAAACCGCTGTCCGGCGGCGAGAACGGGGACGAGGACGCCTTTCTCGCCGACCTGACGGGCGCCCTGCACGACCGGTTCGAGATCGAGCACGCCACCGTGCAGATCGAACGCCGCCACGACCCGCGGCTCTGCCGTCAGGCGGAACCGGGCAGCGTCTGAACCACAGTCGTCCCCAAAAGGAAACCGGCCGCCGCCTTCTCCGGGCGACGGCCGGCTCGACCGTGACCGAAGTTCCGTTCCTCACCGAATGCGATCGCGGGACGCAGCGGCAACGAACGCCGCCGGGTCGGCCTGCACATCGCGGGCGCATTCTTCGCTGCAGACGAAGACGGCCCGGTCGCCGACCGGCACCTTCCACGGCGTCCCCATCGCTCCCAGACGGCGGTCCTCGACGGGGCAAACGGCTTGGGCGAACACCTCCGTGCGGTCGGTGGAGGAAGCCCGTACGGGCCGACCGACGGCCGGCGGGGCGACGATCCGGGTCGTCTGTCGCACGACGATCTCATCCGCTCCGGCCCCCGGCACGCCGTCCAGCCGCACCGCCACGGCGACCCGCCGGCCGGCGACCTTGCCGAGGTTCAGCGGCAGCGCGAGCGGCTCCGGGCGCCCGTCACGGTCCCGGGTCGGGGTCAGTTCGTACCGGTACTTCTTCTCGCTGCCCTCGACCCGCAGGGCAACGACGCCGCGAACACGTTCCGTCGGCAGGGCGCGGCCGCTGGCGTCGGTCAGCCAGAAGTGCAGGCCGGCGTGATCGACCAGGGTTTCCACCCGCACAGGCCCGAACCGGTCCACCTCGCCGCCGTGCGCCCCGTGGTCGTGTCCCGCGTGCTCGCCGTGCAGGCCGCTGTGGTCGTGTCCCGCATGATCGTCACCGACGGGGCCGTGATCGTGCCCGGCGTGGTCCCCATGGTCGTGGCCCGTGTGATCGCCGTGGTCGTGGCCCGCGTGGGGGTCGTAGGCGGACTGGGCCGCGGCGACGTTCGCCGTCAGCAGGGCGAGGGCGGCGGTCGAGATCAGGGTCTTCATCCAAGGCTCCTTGGGTCGTGTCTGCGTACTGCGACTCCGGTGGCGACCGGAACCAAGCGACTCCTTCGCATGCCCCGTGCCGGCGACGACGCCTGCCGGCCCGGTTGCGTTCAGAGACCTGCAAGTCAGACGAATTGCCGCTCCGGGCACCTCGGCAAACGCATCCGAGCCGCCTCGGAGCGGTTGTCGTTCTGACAAGTGCGCAGTCAATCTGATCTCACACCGACCGAGAACGCTCCTTACACGACGACGCGTCCGATTCGGAGCGACGGAGCGAGTCGCCCTCGAATGATAGCCATCGACCGCCGTTCCGCGTGGCGGCTCGTCCTGCCGGCCTTCGTCCCTCGGACGACCTTCGGCGACTGCGAAAAAGGAGGGGCGAGTTGATGACGGCGGACGAGGAGATGGTTTGCGGTTGCTGCACGCCAGACGGAGGTTCGAACCCGGCCAAGACACCGCGTGATCGAGACGGCCGTCTATCTGTCGGGATCGAATAATCTGCATCTGGCCTGCCCCCCGGCGCTTCCCCTCCCGTGCCTTCTGCACTGCCCGAGATCGCCGCTTGACGAACGCTCGGATTTTCTCGGGAGCGTCCTGGTGTGGCATCGCGTTGGGGCGAACTTCGCCGTCTGATCGCATGTGGCCTTCCTCGCCGGCCCGCGGGTACAGGGCGGAGCCTCGAGCTCCCACCGTGAGGGCGCTGTCAGCGTTCGGACGATGTGGTACCGGGAGAAGGCCCCTCCGAGGCTTCGAACGCGTCGCCCCGTGGGCCATAACAAATGTAGAGACCAGCGACGGACGAGTGAAAACGCGAGCGGTTCGTCCGGCTCCGATCGGCCGAGGAAACATCGCGGCGAAGCTTTCGACATGTTCGACACGTCCGCCCGGCGCTCGATCCGGGGATGGCGATTTCGGCGAACGTCCGGGGAAGGAAGCGAGCCGTCGCCACCCTACGCCGTGAGCGTGTGACCGCGTCCTTGAGCGAGAATCGCCTTGTAACGTCGCCTCTCCGCGGGTTCGGCCGGGCGCACCTCGGGCGGGGTCGGCGGGCGGCCGATCTTCTTTTGCGGGTGTCGGAACCGCTGCTTCGCGGCTCGACGCGGGCGGCGGTCGATCGCGCAGGCGGCGAGATCGGCCCTCAGCGTTTTCGTCCAGCGGCCGCCGGTTCGCTCGGCGAAGCGCATCCGCCGACGCACGGCCTTCGCCGTCGCTGAGGGGGACCACGCCGAAGCCGCCTTCCCGGCGGACCGCACCGCCGGCGCCGCCAACGCCCCCAGCAGCCAGAGCGACAGAACCAGCCACTCCGCTTCCGCCAACGCCCGCTTCGGCGTGCGGCTCCGCAGGGTTCGGCCCTCCAAGGTCTGCTTCAGCGTGCGAAAACCCACCTCCACGCCCCACCTCAGCTTGTATAACTCCGCCGCCTGCGCGTCGCTCAACTCCGCCGTCGGCAGGTTCGTCAATAAAAACAGGTTCGGGCAGTCGGACCGGTCGGTTTCCAGTTCGATCAGCCGCAGCGACAGCGGAGTTTCGCCCGCCCGGCGGAGGTTTTGCGGCCACAGCCAGACCTGCTGTCCCCGGCCGGATCGGCCGTCGGCGTACTCGCACTCGCCCAAGTTCGACAGTTCGGTCAGCAACCGCCGGTTGCCGCCTGCGCGGATCAAAAAGGCGTGCTCGTCGGTCGCCAGCCGCCGCAAGGCGGCGCAGCTGGAGAACCCGGCGTCCGCCAGCAGCAGCGTCTTGGCCGGCAAGTCGCCGAACATCTCGGTCAACTGCGTCTGCTCGCCGTCGCGGCCCGGTCCCAGCCGCACGTCCCACGGCAGGCTGGAGCCGACGTGAAACAGCAGCGTCCCGGCGATCTGCGGGCCGATCCCGGCCTTGCCGATCGGGTCCAGCCCGGCCTCGTTGGCCGCGGACCGCGGGCAGTTCAGCCGCGTGCCGTCGGCGGCGAGCACGGTCCAATCCGGCAGCCCGCCGCAGGCTCCGCGGAAGGCGTCGCCCGCGACCGCGGGCAGTCGCCTGCGACACCGCCGCCAGACCGCCTCGGCCAGCGGACGATGGCGACGAATTAATGCGTCGGCGAAGCCGGTGTAGGTTCTCGGCAGCCGGCGAGCAGGGCGAAGAGAGTCAACCGCTGAGGCGTCCAGCCGACGCCGCGGCGGGTCGGGGGTTTAAGGAGCTTCAACGTCGAAAAAAGCGGGGCGAGAGATGGTCCTCGACGGCGTGGACCAGTCGGTCCCCGTAGCTTTGCGTCACGGGTTCGGTTCCTTCCGTAGGGGATCGCGGCGTGCTGGCAGGCGCAAAACCGCGACCCTACGACGGGGCCGAACCCGTTTCACGTCAAGGGCTTGGAACGACTGGCCGAGCCGAACCGCTCACGGCGTAGGTAGCCACCCGCGCCGCCGTGAAACACATACCGCGGGGAGGCCGCGTGATCAACATCGGCAGCTGCAACGCGGACCGCATGCCGTTTCAAGGCGGGGCCGTTTATGCGATGAGCAAATCGGCCCTGCAGGGGTTGGTGCAAGGGCTCGCCAGAGACCTGGGTTCCCGCGGGATCACGGTGAACAACGTCCAACCGGGCCCGATCGATACGGACCTGAACCCGGCCGACACCGAGTTCGCCGAGACGCTCCGCACCCGGGTCATGGCGCTGCCCCGGTATGGCACGGCCGACGAGGTCGCGGCGATGGTCGCCTACGTCGCCGGGCCGGAGGCCGGGTTCGTGACCGGCGCTAGTCTGACGATCGACGGCGGCTTCAACGCCTAAGGGGCGCCGCCTGCCCGGCGCCCCTCAGTCGGCGGTCCTCGGCAGGCGGTCGTTCACGAGACGCCGGAACGTCGCCGCGTGCGGCGAATCCGAGTCCTCGCGCCAGCACATCACCAGCGGGATCGGGTCGAGAGAGGGCGTGATCGGGAGGAAGACGACTTGCTTCGCCCCTAGTGTCCTGAGTTGGAAGTTTCTTGCGCCTTCTGCGTGAGCGGATACCCTACGGTTTTCCGCGATTCGGAGCCGACCGTGCCCGGGTTCAAGCCGCAGACTGAATTGGTCCTCTCTGACGAGCAGCGGGCCGAACTGACCCGGCTGACCCGCCGGCGGAAGACGCCCCGGGGCTTGGCTCTGCGGGCGACGATCGTCCTGGCCTGCGCCGACGAGCCGTCGATCAGCGCCGCCGCGAAGACCGCCGGCGTGACGTGGCCGACCGCCAAGGCGTGGCGGGAGCGATTCATCGAACGCGGCGTCGACGGCCTCTGCGACGAGCCCCGCAGCGGGGCCCCGCGCTCGATCGGCGACGACCGGATCGAGGAGGTCGTGCGAACGACGCTGGAGGAGACGCCCCCGAACGCCACGCACTGGAGCACGCGGAGCTTGGCCAAGCGGCTGGGCCTCAGCCAGAGCGCCGTCTCCCGGATCTGGCGGGCCTTCGGGTTGCAGCCGCATCGCAGCGAAACCTTCAAGCTGTCGACCGACCCGTACTTCGTCGACAAGGTTCGGGACGTGGTCGGCTTGTACATGAGCCCGCCGGCGAACGCGATCGTGTTCTGCGTGGACGAGAAGAGCCAGTGTCAGGCCCTCGACCGTTCCCAGCCCGTGCTGCCGATGACGCCCGGCCGGCCCGAGCGGCGCACCCACGACTATTTCCGCCACGGCACGACCAGCCTGTTCGCGGCGTTGAACGTGAAGACCGGGGAGGTCTTCGGCCGCTGCCGGAGGCGGCACCGGGCGCAGGACTTCCTGTCGTTCCTCCGCCAACTCGACGCCTTCGCGGAGCGGGCGCCGGGGACCGAGATCCACCTGGTGCTCGACAACTACGCCACGCACAAGACGCCGGCGGTGAAGCGGTGGTTCGCCCGGCGGCCTCACTACCGCCTGCACTTCACGCCGACCGGAGCCTCATGGCTGAATCAAGTCGAGCGGTTCTTCGCGGAGATCACGAACAAGCGGCTGCGGCGGGGCGTGTTCCGCAGCGTGCCGCAGTTGGAGCGGGCGATCCGCGACTACGTCGACGGCCATAACGCGGACGCCAAGCCGTTCGTCTGGACCGCCGACGCCGACTTGATCCTCCGGCGGGTCGAATCCGTCTGTGAAGAAACTTCCAACTCAGGACACTAGAGCCTGTTGTTGACTTTCGCCCTACAGGAGTCGCGAATGGGGCATGAACACGCCACGGAAAGGCTATCCCAGCGACGTGACGGACGCGGAGTGGGAGTTTCTCACGCCGTACCTGACGTTGATGCGGGAGGACGCCCCGCAACGACTTCACCCGTCCCGGAAGCTGTTCGACGCGCTGCGGTACGTCGTCAAAACCGGCTGCGTCTGGCGGTACCTGCCGAACGACTTTCCCCCGTGGGAGGCGGTCTACCAGCAGGCCCGCCGCTGGCAGACCGCCGGCGTCTTCGAGGCGATCGCCCACGATTTGCGGATCGTCGAGCGGTTGCTGAAGGACCGCCGGGAGAATCCGACCGCCACGATCTTCGACGCCCGCACCCTGCAGTCCACGCCCGAGAGCGGCGCCAGGGCGGGCTACGACGGGGCCAAAAAGAGGAACGGCTCCAAGGTCCACGCCGCGGTCGACACGCTGGGCAACCTGTTGGCGTTGACGATCACCGCCGCCAGCGAACAGGAGCGGGCGCAGGTCGCCGAACTGGCCCGGCGGGTTCAGGAGGCGACCGGCGGGACGGTGGAGCTGGCTTGGGCCGACCAAGGCTACACCGGGCCGGACGCGGCGGACGCCGCCGCCGAGGAGGGGATCGAACTGGAGATCGTCAAGCACGACGGGGCGAAGAAGGGGTTCGTGCTGCTGCCGCGGCGGTGGGTGGTGGAGCGGACCTTCGGCTGGCTGGGCCGCTCCCGACGGCTGGCCCGGGACTACGAACGACTGGCGGAGACGCTCGCCGGCTACCACTGGGTCGCCTTCCTCGGCCTCCTGCTCGGACGAATTATCCGACAGAGTTCATAACAGGCTCTACGCCCGTCCCGCTGCCGCCGAGCGTCTGGCTGGCTGGACGGCAGGCGGTTCGGGACCGCGTCGAACGGTTTTTGCAGAGCGGGCCGGAGTCGTTGGCCGCGGAGGTCGGGGCGACCGGGGACGGGTTCGAGGTCCTCTGCGCCGCCGTGCACGAGGCCGGCGTGGGGGACCGGGCCCTCGTGCTGCCGACGCCCGCGGCGTGGACCTCCGTCTCCCGGGCGGAGGCGCCGCTCGTTCTGCTGCCGCGGCCCGGGGTGCGACCTGCCCCGGAGTTCGTTCGGCGGGCCGTGCGGGCCGGGCACCACGTCCTCCGGGCCGCGGTGGAGTTCGTCCGACCGGACCTCAACGCCCTGCCGGTCCCCCGTGCCCGCCGCTACCGGTTGGCGGCGGCCTTGGAGGAGGCCGGGATGGACGCCCTGGAGGCTCAGAAGGCGGCGGAGCGGTGCGGCGGCAGCCTCACGGCCCTCCGCTTCCTGACGTCCGACGAGCCCGACGAGGGCCGCCCCGACTGGGCGGACGACCCGGCGGCGGTCGCCGCCCTGTGGCTCGGCGGGTGGGTCGAGGGGTTCCCCGGGGACCGGGCCGCCGCGGACGATCTCGCCGCCGCCTGCGGGGGAGACCCGCGAGACGCGGCCGCGGCGGCCGCCCTGACCCGGGCGTCCGGCGGCGACGCCGGCGACCCGCTGCTACTCTCGGTCGGCGGCCACCGGCGGGTCCTGTCCAAGATGCTCGGCTGGCTGCACCTGGCCCCGCGGACGACTGCGGGGCTCGATGCGTTCCTCGACCACGCCGCGGCGGCGTTCGCCGGGGCGGGCGTCGCGGACCGCCCCGGCCCGCTGGTCGTCGTCGGCCCACTGGAGTTCATGCCGCCGAAGGTCGGGTACTCGGCCCTGTTCGTCGAGCAGGCGGCCGACACGCTCGCGTTCCTGGCCGCCGAGGGCGAACGGACGCGGCTGCCGTTCGCGGACCGGCTGCCCCGACTGATCGACGACGTCGTGCGGGAGGCCCTGGCGCCCGGAAATTGGGAGCGGTGGGCCGGCCTCGGCGGCGCCCTCCCGCTGCTGGCGGAGGCGGCCCCGAAGGCGTTCCTCGACGCCGTCGAGCGGGACCTCGACGCCGAACCGTCGGCCGTTGCCGGGCTGTTCGAGAACACGGGCGGCGGGGGACTGTCCGGGCGTTGCGAGTTTGCCGACCTAATGTGGGCCTTCGAGGCACTCGCGTGGCGGCCGGAACACCTGCCCCGCGTCGTCCGGTTGCTGGCCCGCCTCGCCCCGCTGAAGGAGCGGTCGGAAGCGAACTGGGGGAACGGTCCCCTCCGCTCGCTGAGCATGATTCTCTGCGGAGGGCGCCCGCACACTGCCGCCAAGCCCGCGGCCCGGCTGCGGGCGATTCACAGTCTCGCTAAAGCGGACGGGCCGGGAACATGGGCGGCCCTCCTAGCACTGTTCGGACGTAAGGCTCCCGGTGGTCCCAGTCACGCCCCCGCGTGGCGCGATTGGGCGGTGTCGGACTCGGAGCGGCGGCCGACGTGGGACGACGTCGCGGACCAACAGGGTCTCGTCGCCGACGAGCTGCTGCGACTCGCCGGCCGCGACCCCGGCCGGCTGCTGGAAATGGTGGAGGACTTGTACCGACTCCCGGAGGACCGGCTGCCGGTCCTCGCCGCTCGGCTGCGGGAGACGGCCGGGGAGGCCGCGGACGACGACCGGGCGCGGCTGGCCGACGAACTCCGCGAACGGCTCTCCGTCTCCGCCCGCGACGACGGCGGAGACCACCTCGGGGCTAATCGACAGGTGCTGAGCGACGCGCTCGCGGCCTTGGCGCCGGCCGACCCCGCCGCCCGTCACGCGTGGCTGTTCGGGCACTCCTTCAAGACCTTTTACCGAGCCGATCGGGATCACGACGCGGCCCGGACGGCCCAGGCGGTGGCGGAAGACGCAGCCTTGGACGAGGTGATCGCGGCAGGCGGAGGCTGCCTGGGACGACTCATCGAGATGTCCGCACAGCCGAACGCCGTGGGAAACGCGCTCGCCCGCCGGCCGGACGCCGCCGGCTACGACGCCGCCTTGCTGGCCGACCTCGGCTCCGACGTTCCGGCTCGACGCCAGTTCGCGGCGGCGTTCGCGTACTGGTGGTTCCGTCGTGCCGGCTGGCCGTGGGCGGACGGCTTGAACCCCGCCGCGTGGCCGGATGCCGCCCGCCTGGGGCTGGCCCTCGCCCTGCCCGCGGGCCTCGAGACGTTCGACCGGGCGGAGGACTGGGGCGTCGAAGAGGGCTACTGGAACGCCCTCCCGTCCTACGGGTTGCCGACCGAGCAGGACGTGGCGGACCGGGCCGTCCCGCGACTGCTCGCCGTCGGCCGCCCGGGCGACGCGTTGAAGTACGTCGCGCACGCGAAAGACCTACAGTTCGAGCCGGATTTGCTGGCGGAGATTCTCCTACAGACCGCCGCACGCGGGGCCGAAAGCGGAGACGGATATTACGTCGCCAAGGTGCTCGTCCGGCTGCGGGACGCCGGGGCGGACGCCGACCGCCTCGCCAGGTTCCAGTTTCGATTCCTCCCGCTGCTGGAACGGGACGTCGAGCGGGTGCAGGAACTGCTGGACGCCGTCGTCTCGGACGCCGGCTTCCTGACGCAATTGATCGCCGTCCTTTCCCCACGCCGCGGCGGCGAGCCTCACCCGGCAGTCGACGACCGCCGCGACGGGGAGGATACGGCACTTCCGAAACAGCTGATCCCCCGAGCCGTTCGACTCCTGTATGAATACAGGGACGTGGGACAGCCCTGCCCGGGATTCCCCGCGGGGCGGGCGGACAGCAACCTTCTTCGCGGCTGGATTACAGAGGTTCGCCGTCTCGCCGCGAAGTACGGTCGCACGCGGGCGGCCGAAAAAGTCCTCGGACGGCTGCTCGCCCGTAGCCCCGACGGAGAAGACGACGCGTGGCCGCACGGGCTCGTCCGCGACGTGCTGGAAGAGCAGTCGGACCCGGACGAAGACCCGCTGCTCCTCGGTTTTCAGGAAGGGCACCGAGACCGACACGGCATGACCTGCCACATGCCGGACGCCGGCGGGGCCCAGGAGGCCGCGCTGGCGGACCGACACCGAAATTGGGCGAATCAGCTCGACGCCGCACACCCCGTCGTCGCCGCCGTGCTGAGGAGGCTGGCGGACGTCTACGCCCGCGCCGCCCGGCGGGAAGACGCCGATGTTGATTGGGAGTTCTAGCCCCGCCCCCGAGACCGCGCTTGCTGTCGAAGGTGCCGCCCCGAGCAGATCGAACGGCAAGACCGAGGCGGTCAGTTACTGCCCAAACATTCTCGCTCACGCTCCTGTCGTCCGCCGCGGGTCGCTGCGTACAAACAGTTGATGACGTTGCGATGTCCGCCCGAACGCCGTCTGTTGTTCAGGAAAGCCTCGTCACCTTGAGACACGGCTGGGACGCCTACCCAGTCACGGCGGCCGAAAACGCCACCGCCGTGAAAGTCGTGCGACCGACAGCGTGTTCTATCGATGAACTCTGATGTCCGCGGCGGGCCCAGGGTTTCAGTCGAGTTCCGGTCACCTGAGAGGGCTGTCCGCCCGTCGCCAGACAAGGCGGGCCCTGCGGCCGGAGCCGCAGCACCTCGCCACCGCCAAAGCGTCTTTTTCGGCGACCTGCATCGAAGGTACGCGATCCCCTGTGGAGAGGCCCCCGCTCTTGTCGACTGGCGCCGGCTCCGTCGCCCGCAGATAGTTTCAGTCACCTGATAGCGGTGTACCCGCCGCTGGAGCCGAACGGCTTCCCCACCGTCCACGACGAAGTTCCTTCCGTCGCGATGCCTACCCTCACGGTCGTCCCGGAGCGAGGCGGTCTCCCGTTTCGGTTCGATCCGACTCTCACAAATGCAGTGCGACTCAACCGTCCGGAAGCCGCGGGCCCTGAAGAGAACGCGCCGTGGCTCTTCAGTTGGGGAGGCGATTGGCGACTGCTGGTAAATCGGCCCCGAGATCTTCCGTCGAGCGAAATAGCTCCGTTCGATCGCACTGCAGCTCTCTCCTTCGCCGGCCTGCGGGTGCGACCGCTCGCCTACACCGCCGCGGAGCCAGGGTCCGTGCCGGGAGTATTCATTACGAAAACGCGAGCGCAGAATATCGTCTCGCTCCTCGGACTCGCCGACTACCCCCCGAATAGATACGACGACCTTCCTCTCTGTTATCTTCCTCCCGACCTCGCGGACGCGCGCCTGTACCCGGTCATCGACCCAGCATTACCGCCGCCGCGACAGCATAAGAATTTTAAACACCCGGTGTTATTCGGGCGCTGGATCGGTCCTCCTCCGAGCACCGAATCCAGGTTACCCAACTACCCGGAATGCGAATTCGCCGCGGAGTTCGCGGACCGCTTCGTTCTAAGAAAGAGTTGGATCCGACAGAGGAGGTCCGAACGGTTCGGGCATCCCGACGAGGATCACTGCCCTGAGTTCCGGCGTCACGACCGGGGCATCGACCTGTATCACGACCCCGACGTCGACCGGTGGGTCCTCGTCCGCGGGCCGGACGCGGGCTGGCCGCAGACATTCTGGGACCTCGCGAAGGAGAAGATTCTTCCCGTCAAGGAATATGGAATCGATGCGATGCCGAAGAATCGGTTTCGAGAGTATACGCCCGAAATGGCCGTTCAGATTCTCCGCGCGGCCGGTAATCCGATGCCGGATCGGGTCACACCGGACGTCTGGTGCCGGGACGATCCGGCTGAATCGAGTTCAGGACCGACACGTCCCGGTTCCGACGCCGCGCGCGGTACGCCGGCGTCCGTTCTCGGTGATCCGACCGACAGCGGAGAACGCGGCGAGGAGAATCTCGTGGCCCCGGGCGCTCCGCCTCCCGGCGCGGACCCGAGTTCGAACGAACCTAATACAATCGGACGATCCGAGAAAGTCGTTCTATATCGAGATCGACCGCTACGGCCGCTTGTTGATTCGGTCGAGCGGAGTCTTACCGAACCGCAATGGCACGTCGTGAAGGCGTTAGTAGACGCCTACCCGAAAGGACTGACAAAAAAAGAACTCATCGATAAAAGTGGGCGCGGGGGTGCGATAATCATCTTAGAGACACTATTGAGAAAACCCGGTTGGGAAGACGTGATCGTCCGCCCGGGGGGGCCTAATAAGGGCGGGTACCGGATTCGATGACGCTCCGGTGGCCGGGCTCGGCCAGGCTGACGTCGGAGGTCCGGTGCATCAAAGTTAGACATTCGGTGCATCAGAGTTAGACACTCGGTGCACCGACTTAAGACGTGACAGCCTCGTGAAATTCGGCACTCTGGAATGCTCCCGACCGCGACCGGAGGCAAGCTATGCCCGACACCACAAGACCGTCCGAATCGACAAGTCCCTGCCCGCTCTTCGAGCCGGCCGATAGTCTGCTGAACTCGCTGGACGACACGCTCACCCTCCCCGAGGTGGCGGACCGCCTGAACGTGCACAGCGCCACCGCCTACCGCTGGACGAGGCACGGGGTGGGCGGGGTGAAGCTCCGCTACCTCCAAGTCGGCGGTCGGCAGCGGCGCGTGACGAAGGCGGACCTCGCCGCGTTTATCGAGGAATTGACCCGCCGGAGCTGCGACGCGGTCGTACAGCAGCCGCGGCCCGCTAGGGCTCCCGCGAACGTCGAGGCCGCGACCGGCGACGACCGCACGCTGGCCGCCGACGGCTGGTAGCGCGGCTTAAGGCCATCAGCGGCCTTCATCTCGCCGGTCGGACTTACCGCCCGGTTCGTTCTCTTCTGCCCGCGTTCCGCTCGTGCGGAAACCGCCCCCGGGGTTTGGCCCCCGGGGACGGCGGTCGGGCACGCCGTCTCACCGGCAACACCCTTCACGACAAACACACGATACCCAATGTCCCGCCCCCGGTCTGCGCCCCAAGACGAGCCCCCCCACGACCGCTCCGCCGAGCAGGCGATCCTCGCGACGTTCATGCAGGACCCCGACAGCCTCGACGACCCGCGATGCAAGTTGACGGAAGAAGACTTTTCCTCGGATCGGAATAAGCTGATCTACTGCGCGGTGAGAGCCCTACACGCTCGCGGCGGTGCGGTCGACCTGGTGACGGTCGCCGACGAGATGGCTCGCGCTCAGACCCTCGCCGACGCGGGCGGGCTGTTCTACCTCGACGAGGTGGTCGCGTCCGTCCCGAACCTCGGCCGCGGCCCCGACTACGCGGCGATCGTCCGCCGGTACGCCCTCAAACGGCACCTGCGCTGGCGGCTCGGGGAGCTGTCGAACGCGGGGGCGGACGACGCGGACCTCGTGACCGAGGCCGCCGCGGCGGTGAAGGCGCAGTTCCCGCCGTTGGAGAGCGGCGGCGACTGGGGCGGGCTCGTCGTCCGCACGCTCGCCGACGTGACGCCCTCTTTCGTGGAGTGGCTGTGGGAGGAGCGGATCGCCCTCGGCAAGATCACCCTCTTCGCGGGCCTGCCGGGACTGGGCAAGTCGTTCCTCACGGTCGACCTCGCCGCCCGCACGTCCGTCAGCCGCCCGTGGCCGGACGGCCGCGGCGCCCCGCCCCCCGGCGACGTCGTGATCCTCAACGCCGAGGACGACGCGGGCGACACGATCCGGCCCCGGCTCGACGCGGCCGGCGGCGACCCGAAGCGGGTCCACGTCCTGGAGGCGGTGCGGGGCCCGGACGGCAAGGAGCGGGGCTTCGACCTCGCGGCGGACCTGGACCGCCTGCGGACGATGCTGCGGAAGTTGCCGGCCCCGAAGCTGGTGATCGTCGACCCGGTCAACGCCTACCTCGGCCGGGCCGACTCGCACAAAGAGGCGGACGTCCGCGGCGTGCTGGAGCCCCTCAGACGCCTCGCCGAAGAGTTCGGCGTCGCCGTGGTGTTGGTGTCCCACCTCAACAAAGGGTCGGGGGCCGGGGCGATGGGCCGCGTGACCGGCAGTCTCGCCTTCGTGGGCGCGGCGCGGGCGGCGTGGCTGATCTCCGACGACCCCGC
>NZ_JBINJD010000064.1:0-27926 GCF_043951915.1 Alienimonas sp. DA493
AAGCTCCGGCTGTGCTTGATACGGTCCCTCGGCTGCGCCGACGGCCGGAGCTTGCGCTCCGGGCTCACAGGGAAACCGAGCTAGTTAATCCGGACGGCGCCGCTGCCGTCGGGGTGCAGGAGTTCGAACCGCTTCGCCTCGTACTCCTCGTCGGAAATCGCCCCGCCGTCGCGGGCGGCTTTCAGGTCGAGCAGTTGTTGCCCGATCGTCGGCGACGGTTTGCGGGAGAAGTCCCACTCGCCCAGTCCCAGCGAGACGCACCCGGTCCCCAGCAGCGGAGTCGCGGCGAGGACGAGGGCCAGACCCCCGCGGTGCAGACGGCGGCGAAGCATCGGGACCTCCGAACCGAACGGGCGACGCCGGTTCTATCGGTCGCGAAGCGTTTGCGGCGTGAGCCGGGCCGAGACCGGGGACCGTTCAGGCCGACGCGGCCCCCGCGGGGGTGGAGGCGAGGGCGGTGGGCGTGGGGTCGTCGGTCATCCGGTGCGTGGGCACGGGACGGCCGGGGCGGAAGGCCCGTTCGTCCCGCAGCGTGACCCCGGCGCCGAGGGCCTCGCAGGCGGCCTGCACCGTGGCGTGCACCAGCGCCGTGAGTCGCTCCGGGTCGCCGGCGACCCGGGCGTTGAGGATCAGTTCCGCGGCCCCGCCCGCCGGGACGGTGCGGTCCGAGGCCGCCGACAGCGTCACCGGGCCGTCGCCGCTGGTCAGGTTCGCCACGCCGAATCCGCCGTCCGCCACGCCGACCGCTTTCAGGTGGGCGGCCTCGTCGTTCTGTTCCGCCAGCGCCTCCTTCATCCGGCCGATCACGTCCGTCAGCAGGGCGTCCAGCCCGAAGGCGTCCGCCGCGGCGACGTCGGCGGTGCCGTTGTACCACGCCAGTTCCGCCTCGCCCTCGGCGTAGACGTCGTAGTCCAGCTCCGGGGTGACGCCGGCGCCGGCCTCGCCGTCGAGGACCTCCATCAGCCGGTCGAACCCGGCCCCGGTCTTGGCGCTCATCCGCACGATCGGCTTGCCGGGGATCTCCCGCCGGACCAGCTCCTCAAGGGCCTGCACCTCGTCGGCGGGCAGTTCGTCGACGCGGTTGATGAGGACGGCGTCGGCCTCTTCGAGCTGCTTGCGAAGGATGTACTCCGCCTTCGGACTGAAGCCCGTGCCGCCCTCGCTGCTCAGCACCTTGCTGGCGTGACCGGGCTTGAGGATCACTGCGTAGGGGGCCACGTCGAACTCCGCGGCGAACAGCTCCCGTAGCGGTCGGATTACGGTGGCGACCAGATCCGTGCAACTGCCGACCGGTTCGGCAAGGATCACGTCCGGCGGGGCGGCCCCGCGTTCGGCGAGCGCCCGCACCGTGCCGACCAGGTTGTCGAACTGACAGCAGAAACAGGCCCCGGCGACTTCGCCCACTTCCAGCCCCTGGCCCCGCAGGGTGGCGGTGTCGACGAGCCCCTCCGCCTGATCGTTGGTGACGACGCCCACCGTCTGCCCCCGTTCCCGATACCTCGCGGCGAGCCGGCCGAGGGTCGTCGTCTTCCCGGCCCCCAGGAACCCGCCGACCATGACGTAACGAATGCGGTGCGACACGGAGAACCTTCGGCAGACGGCTGCGGGAACGGGCGGACGTCGTCAATCTAGGCGTCCCGCAGGGTCGTTCCAACAATCCGAGATCCGTTTGAACGAACTTCCTCCGCCGTCCCCGTTGAAGCCGTGAACGCCGACCGCCCCGCGATTCTCGGCGGCGTCCCGCTGCGGCCGGACGGCCCGCCGGGCTGGCCGCCGCCCGACCCCGCGACCGACGCCGCCCTGCGGGCGCTGATCGAAACGGGGGAGTGGGGCCGCTACCACGGCCCGCACGGCGAGGCCCTGCGGGCGGCGCTGGCCGAAACGCACGGCGGCTGCGGCGTGCACCTGTGCGCGGGGGGCACGGCCGCGGTGGAACTGGCGCTGATCGGCGTCGGCGTGACGGCCGGGGACGAAGTGATCCTGGCCGGCTACGACTTCCGGGCGAACGCCGCCAACGTGCTGGCGCTGGGAGCCGTGCCGGTGGCCGTCGACGTGCGGCCGGACGACTGGCAGATCGGTCCGGACGCGGTGCGGGCCGCCCTCACCGCCAAGACGAAGGCGGTTCTCGTTTCTCACCTGCACGGCGGGGCGGTCGATCTGCCGGCGGTCCGGGCCCTGTGCGACGAGGCCGGCGTCGCCCTGATCGAAGACGCCTGCCAAAACCCCGGCGCCACGGTCCACGGCCGCCCGGCCGGGACCTGGGGCGACGCCGGCGTGCTGAGTTTCGGCGGCTCCAAGCCCCTCACCGCGGGGCGGGGCGGGGCGGTTCTCGTCCCGTCGAACCCGGCCGGCGCCCGCATTGCGGCCCGCGTTCGTCGGCACGTGGGGCGGGGGAACGATCTGTCCCCGTTGTCCGAGATGCAGGCGGCGGTCCTCCTCCCGCAGGTCCGGGCGCTGGCGGAGCGGACCCGCATCCGGGCGGAGAGCGCGGCGACGCTGCGGGGAATCGCGGGGCTCACGCCGCTCGCCCCGGCGGCCACGGCCGAGACGACGCCGGGCTTCTATAAAATGGGGTTTCAATACGACCCGGCGGCGTTCGACGGGCTGCCGCGGGGGCTGTTCTGCGCGGCGCTGCGGGCGGAGGGCGTCGCCTTCGACCCGGGATTCGCGGCGCTGCGGTCGCAGTTCTCGGGGCGGCGGGTGCGGTTCGTCGGCGATCTGCCGCACGCCGACGCGGCGGGGGCGCGGTGCGTTGTGTTGCATCACCCCGTCCTGCTGACCGGGGGCGCCGACCTCGCCGCGATCCCGGCCGCCGTCGAACGGGTGCGGGCTTGGGCGGGGGAGATCGCCCGAACGGTTCCCCTACCAAACGAGGCTGACACGCTAGAGTTGTGAACCGTCACCCGCCGCCCGCCCAGGGATTCATGCTCGATTTCGCCGCCAAGTTCTCCGAGGGCCTCTCCTACGATGCCTTCCTCGACCAACACGGCTCCGACGCCGATCGCGCCAAGTGGGCCGCGGCGCTGGAGCAGGTGACGCTCACGCCGGAGCAAACCGCCCTCGTCGAGAGTTTCGTGCGGGAGATGCCGGTGATTTGCCTGGCCGGCGCCTGGTGCGGGGACTGCGTGAGCCAGTGCCCGATCCTGCACAAGATCGCCCTCGCCAACGACCGGATCAAGCTGCGGTTCTTCGACCGCGACGAGCACCCGGATCTCGGCGAGGAACTGCAAATCTGCGGCGCCGCCCGGGTGCCCAGCGTGCTGTTTGTGGCGGAGGACTTCGCCCCGACCGGCCGCTACGGCGACAAAACCTTGGCGAAGTACCGCAAGCTGGCCGGCGAGCTGTCCGGCGCCGCCTGTTCGATCGGCGCCAACGAACCCGGCGACCTGCGGGCCGCGGTGATCGCGGAGTGGGTGGAGCAGTTCGAGCGAAACCAGCTCATCCTCCGCACCAGCGGCCGGCTGCGGAAGAAGCACGGGGACTGAGCCGATGCTCGACCCGAACCGCCGCTTGCGGGACGAGGCGACGACTTGGATGACGATCGGCGCCGGCTGGCTCGTCGGATTTTACAGTCCGCTGGCGGCCGTCGCGGCGGTTCACGTCGGCGACCTGTGGGGGCGGGGGGCGAATCCGGGCGCCGGTATCGCCTTCCTCGCAGTCGTCGCGCTCCCCCTCCTGTTCCCCGCAGTCCTCGCGCTCCCGCCGGCGGCGTTCGGAGGATTCGGGTTCGAGTGGTTGCACGCTCGCTTCGACTGGAAATGGTCGCTCCGGGCGTCAGTGTTCACTGGGGCGTATCTGGGCGGGTTTCTTGGGGCTGTCGGGCTGGTCGTCCTGTTGATGATCGTGCGGAGCCTCTGACGGGGCGTCGTCGGGCGTGCCAGCCGCGACTTCCCCCGTAGAATCCGGGCATGCCTAAGAGTTCTGCCCCCGCCGGGACCACCGTTCGCGTTACCAACCTCGCCCTGCCGGTCGAGGAGCCCGAAGACGCCCTGCCCGCGGCGATCGCGGAGCGGTTGGGCGTGAACGTCGGCGACATCGGCCGGTGGAAGCTGCTGCGGAAAAGCCTCGACGCCCGGCAGCGACGGGGGCTGAAGTACGTGCACAGCATCGCCGTCGACCTGCCGCCGGGCGTGACGCCGCGGAAGGCGGAGCCGTTCCGGGCGAAGCGGTTCGAGGACCCGGAGCCGGGCGTCGCCCCGATGCGGCATCGGCCCGTCGTCGTCGGCAGCGGACCGGCCGGGCTGTTGGCGGGGTATTACCTCGCCAAGCGCGGCTATCGCCCGCTGATCCTCGAACGCGGTCGGCCGGTGAAGGAGCGGGCCCGGGCCATCAAGGCCTTCGACGCCGGCGGGCCGTTCGAGCCGGAGAACAATTACCTGTTCGGCGAGGGCGGCGCCGGCGCCTGGAGCGACGGCAAGCTCACCTGCCGCGTGACCGGGCCGGACGTGGATTACGTCCTCGACACCTTCGTGGAGTGCGGCGGCCGCGAGAGCCTGACCTACGAACACCGCCCGCACCTCGGCAGCAATAAACTGCCGATGATCTGTCGGAACTATCGCCGCAAAACCGAGGCGATGGGCGGCGAATACCGCTTCGGCGTGACCGTCGAGGGGCTCGACCTGCGGGACGGCAACGTCGTCGGCCTGCACACTTCCGCGGGGCGGATTGAGGCGGACCGGGTGATCCTCGCCATCGGCCATTCGGCCCGGGATACCTACGAGGCGTTGCACGCCGCCGGGGTGCCGATGGAGGCGAAGGCGTTTCAACTCGGCGTGCGGATCGAGCACCCGCAGGAACTCGTGAATCGCCGGAAATACGGCCGGCCGGAGTATCTGGAACTGCTGGGCGCGGCGGATTATTCGCTCGTCGCCCCCGGGGCGCCCCACGGCGAGCGGGACCTGTACACCTTCTGCATGTGCGCGGGCGGGTGGATCATCCCCAGCGTGTCGGAGCCCGGTCGGTTCTGCACGAACGGGATGAGCAATTCCCGGCACGAAACGACCCACGCCAACAGCGGCCTCGTCCTCACGCTGGAGCCGGCCGCCTTCGGTTCCAAACATCCGCTGGCCGGCGTGGAGGTGCAGCGCCGGGCGGAGTCGCTGGCCTTTCAGCGGGCCGGCGGGGATTATAAAGCGCCGGTGCAGCGGGCGACGGATTATCTGAAGGGGCGGGTCTCCGACGGCGAGGTGTCGTGCAGCTATAAGCGGGGTTCGGTTTCGTTGAACCTCGGGGAGTTGCTGCCGCCGGCGGTCGCCTCCGGGTTGCACGCCGGGTTGCCGGGGTTGGCGGAGAAGTGGGGCGGCGGGGAGTACCTCACCGAGGCGGTCCTCGCCGGGCCGGAGACCCGCGGCAGCAGTCCGGTTCGCATCGCCCGGGACCGCCAGACGCTGTGCTGCCCCAACATCGACGGCCTGTACCCGGTCGGCGAGGGCGCCGGCTACGCGGGGGGCATCGTCACCGCGGCGGTCGACGGCCTCCGCACGGCGAAAGCCATCGTTCGACAGTTCGCCGCCGTATAACCCCCCGGCGGGCGCCCGCCCCGCCCCCCCCGCCTTGGCGGACCGGCGCCCGCCCGGTCCAATGCCGCCCCCGTTCCTTCCGAGAGCCCGCCCCGTGCGAATCCTGCCGCTGCTCGCTCCGCTGTTCCTCGCCCCGTTGTCGCTGGTCGTTCCGGCCCTCGGCGACGACCCCGCCCCCGATCGGTCTGAATCGTTGAAGTATCCGTCCAGCGTCCAACAGATCGACGACTATCACGGCACGATCGTCGCGGACCCCTTCCGCTGGCTGGAGAACGACGTCCGGGAGGACGAACGCGTCGCCGAGTGGGTGCAGGCCCAGAACGAAGTCACCTTCGGCTACCTCAAGCAGATCCCCCAGCGGGAGGCGATCGAAAATCGCCTCACGGAGCTGTGGAACTACGAGAAGTTCGGCGTGCCGTTCGAGGAGGGCGGTAAGTATTACTTCTTCAAGAACGACGGCCTCCAGAACCAGTTCGTCCTTTACGTGCAGGACACGTTGGACAGCGAGCCGGAGGTGCTGATCGACCCGAACGAGTGGAGCGAGGACGGCACCGTCGCCCTGTCCGGCACGGCGTTCAGCAGCGACGGCAAATACCTCGCCTACGGCGTGCAGGACGCCGGCAGCGACTGGCGGACCTGGAAGGTGATGGACCTCGAAACCCGGAAAGACACCGGCGACGAACTGACCTACGTCAAATTCAACACCCCGGAGTGGAACGCGACCGACGACGGCCTCTATTACGGCCGCTATCCGGCGCCGGAGGAAGGCGAAAAGTTCCAGACGCTCAACCTCAATCAAAAGGTGTTCCTGCACCGCCTCGGCACGCCGCAGAGCGAGGACGAACTGGTCTTCGAGCGTCCTGACCAACCGGAATGGGGCTTCTCCAACGACGTGACGGAGGACGGCGCCTACCACGTGATCACCGCGTGGAAGGGCACCGACCCGCGGTATCGCGTGTTCTACCGGACGCTGCCGGGCGGGGAGTGGGTCGAACTGATCGACGACTTCGAGCAGGAATACGAGTTTATCACGAACCAGGGCTCGAAATTCCATTTCCTCACGGACGAAGGCGAGGGAGGCGACGCCCCGATGAAGCGGGTGGTGACGATCGACGTCGCCACCGGCGAGCGGGACGAGGTGATCGCCGAGGCGGAGAACGTGCTGACCGGCGTCAGTCGGGTGGCGGACCTGCTGTTCGCCAAGTACCTCAAGGACGCCAGCACCCAGGTGAAGATCTATACGCTGGACGGCGAGTTCGTGCGGGACGTGGAGTTCGACGGCCTCGGCAGCGCCAGCGGGTTCGGCGGCGACCGCGACAGCACGGAGACCTTCTATAGCTTCGACAGCTTCGCCACCCCGCCGAGTATTTACCGCTACGACCTCGCCACCGGCGAGAGCAAATTGCTGCGGCGGGCCGACGTGGACCTCGACCCGGAGCAGTACGAGGTCGAACAGGTCTTCTACGAGTCCAAAGACGGCACGCGGGTGCCGATGTTCCTCTCCTATAAGAAGGGCTTGCAGCTCGACGGCTCCAACCCGACGCTGCTGTACGGCTACGGCGGATTTAATATCCCCCTGACTCCGGGCTTCTCCGTCAGCCGGGCGGCCTGGATGGAGATGGGCGGGGTCTTCGCGATGGCCAACCTCCGCGGCGGCGGGGAGTACGGCGAAGCCTGGCACGAGGCCGGCACGAAGCTCAATAAGCAGAACGTGTTCGACGACTTTATCGCCGCGGCGGAGTACCTCATCGCCGAGGGATATACCTCCTCCGAGAAGCTGGCGATTCAGGGCGGGAGCAACGGCGGATTGTTGGTCGGCGCGGCGATCACGCAGCGGCCGGACCTGTTCGCCGCGGCCCTGCCGGCGGTCGGGGTGATGGACATGCTGCGGTTCCACCAGTTCACCGCCGGCCGATTCTGGGTGGACGACTACGGCAGCGCCGACGACCCGGAGGAATTCGCCGCCCTCTACGCCTACAGCCCCTATCACAACCTGGAGGACGGCGTGAGCTACCCGGCCACGCTGATCACCACCGCCGACACCGACGACCGCGTGGTCCCCGGGCACAGCTTCAAGTTCGCCGCCCGCTTGCAGCAGGCCCACGCCGGCGACGCCCCGGTCCTGATCCGCATCGAAACCCGGGCCGGCCACGGGGCGGGCAAGCCGACGGAGAAGATTATTGAGGAATACGCCGACATGTGGGCGTTCCTCGCCGACCGGCTCGGCATGACGCTGCCGGAGGGGTACGGGACGGGGGAATGATCCAATGACGAATGAGGAATGACGAAACGCGAGGCCGGGGCCGTTCGTCATTCGACATTCCTCATTCGTCATTGGCCCTCCGGGCCGGCGCGACATGGCGACCGGGAGCCGGTTCCGTCATTCTCCGGCTCCGCCGTTCCGAACCGCTCTCGCCGCCGATGGCCGACGTCAACGTCTATACCGACTGGCTGAAGATCTCCGCCACCGACGTCCCCCCCGAGGGGCCGCCGGACCACTACACGCTGTTGGGGCTCCCAAAATTCGAGGACAACTCGGAGAAGGTTCGGTCCGCCTACAGCAAGCGGAACCGGCACGTCCGCGGATACGCCTCCGGCGAGTACGCCAACGAGAGCCAGGAGCTGCT
This sequence comes from Alienimonas sp. DA493, assembly GCF_043951915.1. Taxonomy (NCBI): domain Bacteria; kingdom Pseudomonadati; phylum Planctomycetota; class Planctomycetia; order Planctomycetales; family Planctomycetaceae; genus Alienimonas; species Alienimonas sp. DA493. The sequence continues at coordinate 8,147 of NZ_JBINJD010000064.1, forward strand.
CAACGAGCTCGCCAAGGCGATGCTCGCCCTGACGGACGAGGACCGGAAGCGGGATTACGACCTCTCGCTGGGCCGGAAGTTCAAGGAGGAGACGAACGCCCTCGGCCGCGTCCCGATGGGCCGGCTGCTGGTCAAGGCGAACAAGATCAGCCGGGAGCAACTCTCCGAGGCGGAGGGCTTCGCCGAGGCCCGCGGGCTGGATCTGCGGGACGCGTTGGTCCAGATGAAGCTCGTCCCGGCGAAGCTGGCGTACCGGGCCTATGCGAGGGAGCAGGGCCTCAGTTACGCGGACCTGTCCGACCTCGCCCCGGACGAGGACGTGCTCCGGCAGTTCCCCAAGGCGACGGCGAAGCGACACGGGCTGATCCCGCTGCTCGTGGACGACGACGCGGTGATGGTCGCCACCTGCACGGCGATCGAGCCGGAGATGGAGGAGGAACTCCGCCTCCGCTACGGCAAGCCGCCCAAGCCGGTGATCGTGACGCCCGCGGAGATGACGCAGGCGATCACCCGCTACTACACCGCCGAGGTGGAGGAGGGCGCCGCCGCGGGGCCGGCCAAACCGGCCAAGCAGAAGGCGGCCCGCCGTTCCTTCGCCCAGTTGGACGAGGGCCAGAAGAAGGAACGCCGGCAGCTGGGGATCATCGCGATTTGTTGGGGGGCGATCATCCCGGCGGCCGCGGCGTATTTCCTGCTCAGCGACAGCGACCTGTTGGTCGTCTGGGCGCTGCTGGGGGCGGCGGTCGGCGGCGGACTGGCGGCGGCGTGGGCCTTCCTGATTTACTGGAAGTAACCGGCGGGCGAGCCATGATCGCTCCGCCGGCCGGCCCCGCTCGCCCGGCTTTTCTCACCCGCACGTCTCCCCCCACCCGCCGGACCCCTTGAAGGCCGAGCAGTTCCTTTCGCACCACGGCGTCGCCGACAACCCGTTCTCGCAGGAGGACGCCGGCAGCGACCACCTGTTCCTGGCCCGCCCCGCCGCCACCCGGCACCCCGCTTGGGATAAAATCGCCGGCGACCCCGCCAACCCCAGCACCGCCGTCGTGTTCGGGGAGAAGGGCAGCGGCAAGACGGCGCTGCGGCACCAGCTCGCCGCCTCGCTGGCCGACTACAACCTCAAGCAGGCCGCCGGTTCGGGCGAGGGCGGGGGGAAGACGTTCGTCATCCATTACGACGACTTCAATCCCTTCCTCGACAGCTTCCGCGACCGCCTGCCGGGCCGCCACAAGAAGCCGGAGAAGGCCCTCGCCAAATGGCGGACGGTCGACCACATGGACGCCGTCCTCGCCCTGGGCGTGGGCCGGCTGGTGCGGTCGGTGTTCGAAGCCGGCGGCGCCCGCGAGGAGGCCGGCCCCCCGGTGCTGATGGGCGACGTCGAACGGCTGGAACGCCGTCATAAGCGGGACCTGCTCCTGCTGGCCGCCCTGTACGACCACAGCCTCGACGAGGCTCCCGAGCCGCGGTGGGAGCGGCTGCGGGCGAAGCTCGGCTTCCCGGTGCTGCTCAACCAGTGGGACTTCTGGCTCGGCGTGGCGGGTACAATTCTCGTGCTGCTGATCGCGTTCTCCTACGGCTCGATCCGCGAGATCGGCTCCTGGTGGTACTGGGCGGCGCTGCCGATCCTGCTCCTCTGGCTGCCGGTGACGGTGCGGCAGTTCGGCCTGTGGAACGCCGCCCGGAAGGCGTCGGCGAGCGTGAAGGCGCTGGATCGCCGGCCCGGCCCGCTGCGGAAGATCCTCAGCCGGTTCAGCCGCCGGGACCTCGCCGGCCAGCCGCTGCCGATCGGCGACCTCACGGACGCCCGCTACGAACTGCTGGTGAAGTTCCAGAACGTCCTCAAGCGGTTGGGCTTCAGCGGGGTGCAGGTGTTGGTCGACCGGGTGGACGAGCCGCACCTGATCAACGGCAGCCCGGAGCGGATGAAGGAGTTCCTCTGGCCGCTGTTCGACAACAAGTTCCTCAAGCACCCCGGCCTCGGTTTCAAATTGCTGCTGCCGGCGGAGGTGCGGCACTTTTTGAACCGGGAGGACCGCGGGTTCTACGAGCGCAGCCGGCTCGATAAACAAAACATGGTCCCCAGCCTGGAGTGGACCGGCGAGAGCCTCTACGACATCGCCGAGGACCGCCTGCGGGCCTGCGCCAAGGAGGGAAAGAAGATCTCCCTCACCGACCTGTTCGACGAGAACGTGCACCGCGACGAGCTGGTCCGCCAGTTCGCCCGCCTGCGGGTGCCACGGCACCTGTTCAAGTTCTTATACCGCCTCATTGTGGAGCACTGCGGCCGCTACCCGGCGGAGTCGCCGAAGTGGACGATCGGCCGCGAAACGCTCGACAGCACCTTCCAACTGTTCCTCCGCGATCTGGACGCCTTCGATCGCGGGATGGGAACTGGGTAACCCCCCGCAACGCCGAGGCCCCGCGGGGCCTCGGCGTCGCGCTTATGCAAGAACACCATGCAACGCCGCACGCTCCTCGCCGCCTCCGCCGCCACGCTCGCCGCCCCTTGGGCGACCGGCGCCGCGGGCCAAGTGGCCGACCCGGAGAACCGATTCCGCTACTGCCTGAACACCGCCACGATCCGCGGGCAGAAGCTGGGGATCGAGCGGGAAATCGAGATCGCCGCCGAGGCCGGCTATCAGGGCATTGAACCCTGGATTCGGGACATTGAGGCCTACCGCGACGCCGGCGGGTCGCTGGCGGATCTCAAGCAGAAGATCGCCGACGCCGGCCTGACGGTCGACAGCGCCATCGGCTTCGCCCCGTGGATTGCCGACGACGACGCGGTCCGCAAAGCCGCCTTGGAACAGGCGAGGCGGGAGATGGCCCTGTTGCGGGCGATCGGCGGCACGCGGATCGCCGCCCCGCCGGCCGGAGCGACGGGGAAGCCGCCGCTGTTCCTCAGCGACGCCGCCGAACGCTACGCCGCCCTCTGCGATGTCGGGGCGGAGGAGGACGTCGTGCCGCAGTTGGAGGTTTGGGGCTTCTCGGCCAACCTCTCCAAGCTGGGTGAGGCACTCTACGTCGCCTCCGAAGCCGGGCGGCCGAACGCGATGCTGCTCCTCGACGCTTACCACCTGCACCGTGGCGGTAGCGGCTTCGGCGGATTGCACCTGCTCGGGCCGGGGGCGATGGAGGTGTTCCACCTGAACGATTTTCCGTCGACGCCGACCGCCGCCGAGTTGAGCGACAAGGACCGGGTTCTCCCCGGCGACGGCGACGCCCCGCTGGACGAGTTGTTCGAGACCTTCCGGGCGATCGGCTTCGCCGGCACGTTGAGCTTGGAACTGTTCAACCCGGACCTGTGGGCCCGCGACCCGCTGGAGGTGGCGAAAGAGGGCCTGGCCAAGATGAAAGCCGTCGCCGGCGCCGCCTGAGGGCGCGGCGACTTCCCCGGCCGTCGGTCAGGGCGTCGGGAGGAGCGCGGCCGGCTCGAACCCCTCGTCGGACGCCCCGGCGTCGGGGAGCCCGTCGTCGGGGAGCCGGTCGGGCGGGCGGATCACCGTAACGTTGATCAGCGGGGTGACGTTGAAGCCCTCCTGGAGAATCCGATCGCTCACGAGGCGGGTGAGACGGGTTTTGATCTCCTCGTCGGACGCCGGCGGGGCCCCCTCGGCCGGCTGGACGTAGAGCATCGTCAGCAGGGAGTTCTGGCCGGAGATGTTGGCCCGGGTAAAGCGAACGTTCGCCTCGATCAGGCTGGCGGTACGGCTGGAGTTGACGACTTCCTGCACCGCGGCGGCGGCCCGCTGCTCGCGGGTCGAGCGTTGCAGGTTCGGCTGGGACCAGAACTGCCAGGTCAGCAGCGCGGCCAGGGCCGCGGCGGTGACGGCGAGGGCGGCGGGGAAGACCCAGCGGCGGCCGCGGGAGTAGCGGGGGCCGTGGGCGGTGAGGCCCACCGCCCGGAACACGATCGCCCCGGAGAGATTGATGCCGGCGATCTGAAGCAGGAGGACGAACAACCCGCTGACGACGAGGTCCCACCGCGCGATGACCAGGGACATCCCCACCAAACCGGCCGGCGGGGCCAGCGAGGCGGCCACCAGCATGCCGGTCGCCGCCCCGGAGACGAGGCTGCTGCGTTCGGACTGAATGAGGTTCAGCGCCCCCGCCGCCCCGGCCACCAGCGGCAACAGGACGGCGGTGCTGGAGAGCATGCTCGCCGAGACCATCTGCGGCGTGGCGATCTCCTGCCGCAAGACGAAGCTGAGCGCCGCGGACACCGCCACCGTCAGGGCCAGCCCCGCGAAGTACCGCAGCAGGCTGCGGCCCAGCAGTTTGCCGTCCCCCCGGGCGGTGGCCACCGCCGCGTTCATCGCCGGTCCCGCGAAGGGGGCGATCAGCATCGCCGCGACCAGCAGGTACACTGTGTTGGTGAACAGCCCGATCCAGACGACCGCCCCGGCCGCCGCGGCGTAGCCCAGAAACCCCGTCCAGGAGCCGACGCTCTGCAGGCCGCCGAGGTACACCTCGATCGGGCTGCGGCGGGTGACGTCGGTCACCTGCTCCGGGGCCTCGTCCGCCGGCGGGTGCAGCGTCAGGGCGCCGGTGGGGATGAAGGTCACCCGCAACGGGGACAGCTCTTCGAGATCGTCCAGCGCCGCCCCGACCAGGTGGTTCGGCAGGTTCAGCAGGGCCAGATCCACCGGCCCGTCCTCCCCGCGGCCGGGGAACTGCACGAGGTTCACGCCCCCCCGCCGCTCTGCGATCGCCAGGGCGTCGCCGCCGCTCCCCTCGGGGACCTGAACGATGAGCTGCCGCATGAAGGTCTCCCGGGGCTGTGAACAGGCCGTCTCAAGTCTTCGACCGCGACCGTATCAGCTCGCCCGGCGCCCCACGCCGGTGACGTTCCCGCTCCTCCCGGGGAGAATCCCCCGTCCCGGCAGCGCGCCCCCGCATTGGCGGGGCGGGGGGCGCTCAGGAGGCCGCCTCGGCCAGAACGTTCTGGAAGAACGCCCAGTCCTTGCGGGTCTGGGCCAGCGTCTCCTCGGTGGTGAGGTCTTCGAAGCTGTGGCCGCCCTTGTATTCGCTGTGCAGGCTGAAGGTCCCGTCGAAGCCGTGCTTCTCCAATTCCTTCACGAATGCCGGGATCGGGCTGAACCCGTCGGCGACGGGGACCACGGTCTTCTTCCATTGGGCCATGCCGAGTTCGTCCCGGCCGGCGGGTTCCTGCCGGTAGTTCTTCACGGCGCACAGCCTGATCCAGGGGGCGACGAGTTCCAGCCCCTGCCGCCAGCCGGCGTCGCCGCCCTCGACGTGCATGTGGAGCGTGTCCACGTAGGCCCCGACCCGCTCCGGCGGGAGGTCCTTGAGCAGCGAATGCAACATCGTGCCGTGGCTGGGCAGGTAGTCGCCGCTGTGCACGTGCAGGCAGGGGGCGACGTCGTGCTTCTCGGCGAGCGCGGCGATCTCCGCCAGCGTCCGCCGCACCTCGTCCATTCGCTGCGCCAGCGGGGCGCCCTTCTGGCGAAAGTAGCCGAGCTTCAAGTCCCGCACGCCGTTCTCCGCCGCGACGCCCATCAGGCGGTCGGCCTCCGGCCCGGCGTCGGTGACGCCGGTGGTGAGCATGAGGACCTTCACGCCGGCGGCCTCCGCGGCGGCCACGGCTCCCGGCAGTTCGGCGGCGGCGTTCTCCGGTTCGATGTGCCCGCCGGGACGCACCGTCAGGTCCAGCCCGTTCACGCCGAGATCCGCAAACGCGTCGCAGACCTTGGGGATCGGCCAGTCCTGAAAGCTTTTGGTGAACACCGCGACCGGCCGGCGGGCGAGGCGTCCCCGGGCGGCGGACGCCGTCCCGGCCGAGGCGGACCCGACGGCGAGGGCCGCGGTCGCCGCGGCGCTGGAGGCGAGGAAGTCGCGGCGGCGCATCGGCAGGGCGTCCGGTGGGGCGGTCAGTCGGGGGGCGAGCGTCCGCCTATCATTTCCGCCCCCCGGCTCCGCCCGCCACCCCGGCCGGCGCCCGGCGTCCGATCGCCGGTCTTCCGCCGGACGCCGTTCCGCCCGCACCCCGAACCCCGGTTCGCCTGTGCCCGTCGCTCTGCTCGCCCTGATCTCGCTGGCCGTCCTCGCCCCGCCGGCGGAGACGACCCCCGCCGCCCCGCCCGAACCCGCCCCGGCCCCGGTCGCTCCGGTGGTGGGGGAGGCCGTCGCGGGGGACGCTGCGGCGGAGGAATCGGTTCTCGTCGATCCGGCGACGGCGCCGCTGCCGCCGCCGAAGACGCTGGCGGACGGCGTACGGATCTGGTCGAACCTGCCGTACCGGACCGTTGGCGGGCAGACGCTGCGCCTGGACCTCGCCCTGCCGCCGGCGGCGCCGTCGGGGGAGGACGGCGCCGAGGCCGCGGCCCCGACGCCGCTGATGGTGTTCGTGCACGGCGGCGGGTGGGTCGCCGGGACGAAGGTGCGGTACCAGTCGGAGATTCTCGCCCGAGCCCGGCAGGGGGCCGCGGCGGCGACGGTCGAGTACCGCCTCAGCCGCGTCGGGCCGGGGGGCGTGTACGTCGCCCCGTTCCCGGCCGCGTTGGAGGACGTGCGGGCGGCGCTGGCGTTCCTCGTCGCTCGGGCCGACCGCCTCAACGTCGACCCCGACCGGATCGTCCTGATCGGCGACAGCGCCGGCGGGCACCTCGCGCTGCTGGCGGGGCTCTCCGCCAACGGCGATCCGCCGGACCTCGGCCCCGACGGACCGGAGAAGGCGCCGGCCGAACCGACCGCGGACGTCCCCCCGCGGACGCCGGTGGCGGCGGTGGTGAACCTGTTCGGGGTCACGGACATGCCGGCCTACTACACCGGCAATCGGCACGCCCGCACGGTGCTGAGCCTGTTCCTCGCCGGGCACCTCGCGGTGCGGCGGAGCGCCTACGACGCCGCCAGCCCGGTGCGGTACGCCGACGAGGACGACCCGCCGGTGCTCACGTTGCACGGCACCGCGGACCCGATCGTGCCCTTCGATCAGGCCGAACGGCTGCACGCCGTGCTGGAGTCGGCCGGCGTGGCGAACCAACTGGTCCCCGTGGAGGGCGGCGGACACGGCCTGTTCGGGCACCGGGACGCGGTGCGAGTCCGGGTCGGCGAATTCCTTGCGGAGCGGCTCCGCCCCGACCCGGCCGCGCCGCGGGAGCCCCGGCCCGCGACCCGCTGACGGGCGCGACCCGCGGACGGTCTGGCGTTTCGTCCCCGGGCGAACCCTGACCTGAGGTCGCGGCGGCCGCCCCGTCCCGGGATTCGGAGCGGCGAACAAAGAATGAATCGTTCGTTTCCCCTCCCAGGAACCCGCCGATGTCCGCCGCCGCCCCCCCGGTCAACAAGCCGTCCGGCTATCACCCCAACCACGCCGCCAACCAGCGGATGAACGGCCGGCACGGCGTGCCGGCCCACGCCCGCCGCGAGGGCCCGCTGGCCCGCGCCATTGAGGAGCAGACCAGCAAACTGCCCAGCGACGTGTTCCTCTGGGCCGCCGGCGCCAGCATGGCCGCCAGCGCGACGGCCAAGGCGATGGGCTCGAAGAACACCGCCCTGTTCATCGGGCAGTGGGCCGCCCCGTTCCTGATCCTCGGGCTGTACAACAAGCTGGTGAAGCTCGAAGGCTCCGAGTGAGGGCGCGGAACCGACTCGTCCCGACGCTCTGCGTCGGGACGCACGGGCCGCGGAGCGGCCGGACGCTCCGCGTCCCTGCCGGGGCGACGCAGAGCGCCGCCCCGAGTCGGGCTACTTCGCGGCCCCCGTCGTCTTCGTCCTGATACGGCACAGATACATGTCGCTGGTGATGAACAGGTCGCGGCCGTCCGGGCCGCCGAAGGCGACGTTGCTGCAGTGCTCGCCGGTCTCGATCCGGCCCAGCGGCGTGCCGTCCGGGCTGAACACCCACACGCCGCCGGGGCCGGTCGCCCAGACGCGGCCCTCGACGTCCACTTTCAACCCGTCGGCGCTGCCCCGGCCGGGCTCGCCGGAGGCGTCGAAGAACATTTCGCCTTTCCCCGTCGAGCCGTCCTCGCGGACGGGGAACTTCATCCAGTGCTTCGCCCCGCTGTCGGCGACGTAGAGCGTCTTTTCGTCCGGCGACAGGGCGATGCCGTTGGGCCGGGGCATTTCCTTGGTGACCAGACTCAACGCGCCGCGGCCGCTCTCGTCCGGCGGGGCCAGGCGGTACACGCCGCAGAAATCCAGTTCCGCGTTCGGCCCCTCCAGCCCGCCGGGCATCCCGTAGGGCGGGTCGGTGAAGTAGATCGTGCCGTCGGAGCGGCGGCAGAGGTCGTTCGGGCTGTTCAGCCGTTTGCCCTCGAAGCGGTCGGCCAGCGTGACCTTCCCGCCCTGTTCGTCCAGCGGCATCGCGGAGACCCGCCGGTCGCCGTGCTCGCAGGAAAGCAGCTGCCGGTCCGCGGTGATCAGCAGGCCGTTGGAGCCGGGTTCCTTGCCGTAGTCGGTCAGGCCGGTGTAGCCGGCGGGATCGAGGAACACCCGCACCGCCTTGCGGGGCTCCCAAACGCGGACGGTGTTGGAGGGGATCTCCGAGAACAGCAGCCGGTTCGCTTTGGCGTCCCACGCCGGCCCCTCGCACCACGTGAAGCCGGAGGCGAGGACCTCGATCTGCGCGTCCGAATCGACGCAGTCGGCGAACCCGTCCTCCAGCGCCACGAGGCGACCGAGGGTGGGGAAGACGTCGGTGTCCTGGGCGGCGGCGACCGCGGAGCAGCAGAGCGTCGAGAGGACGGCGAGGGCCGCGAAGGGCGACCGGGCGGGGCGGAGCATGGGGTCTTCGGGAGACGAAAACGGGGGCGAACGCCGCGATGCTAACGGGCGGACGCGTTGACCGCCCGCCGGTCCGACGCCTACCGTCTTCGCATGGACGGAACCACGCGAGGGAGCGGTCTGCGCGGCCGCCGGGACGGATCGGCGGGCGAGGCTCCCATCGCGTTGGCGGCGGCGCTGGCGTTCGTCCTGTGGGCGACGCCGGTTCTCGCTCAAGACTCGGACGCCCCCGCGGCGGACGGCGGGGCGGGCGAACCGATCGCGGTCGTGGTCGGCGAATCGTCCGATCAGACGGCGACGCCACCGGCTTCCGAGCCGGCGGAGACCCCGGAGCGGGTCGGTCCGCACCCGCTGGAGACCGGCCCGATGGACCCGGCGGAGAGCGCGGAGCCCGCCCCCCCGGAGCCGGCGCCGGCCGAGACCGCCCCCGCCCAGACGACGGAACCGGCGACGGAACCGGCGACCGAGCCGGCGAAGACGCCGGCCGCGGAGAGCGGCGCCCCCACGCTGCCGACCGCGGAGCAGATCGCCGCGAAGCTCGCTCAGGTGAAGGCCGCCGGGGAGACCGACCCGCCGGCGGACAACCTCACGCCGGAGCAGCGGGCCGCGGTGCTGGCGGACCTCGGCGCCGCCGCGGAGGCCCGCAAACTGCTGGACGCCGTCGCCGCCAATCGGGCCGCCGCCGAGGCCGCCGCCGCGGGCGTCGAGGAGGAGGCCGACCGTCTCAAGGCCGAGCTGGAGGCTCTGCCTGCGGCGCCCTCGCCGGAGAGCCTCCGGGAGGAGTACGCCGGGAAGACTGACGCGGCGGTGGTGGCCGACAGCACCAAGGCGGAAAACGACCGGGCCCGGCTGGTCGAGGAGAAGGGGAACCTGCCGAACCCGGTCTCGGCGGAGCGGCGGGAGGCGGATCAGGCGGCGCTGCGGGCGGCGTTAAAGCGGGCGACCGACGCCGCCGCCGCCGCCGAGGCGCTGGACCCGGACGTGCCCACCGACGTGGCGATTGCGAGAATCGCCAAGGCCCGGTTGGAGAAGGCCGCCGCCGCGGAGGCCCTCGCCGCCAGCAACGCCGAGGGCGTGCGGGCCGCCGCCGCCGCCGCGGTCGGCCTGCCGACCCTGCGTCGCAATCTGCTGGACCGGAAGATCGCCGCCGCCGCCGCCCGCGTCGCCGCCGCCGAGGCCGAACTGAACCGCCGCGCGGCCGAGAAGGCCCGCGAGCTGGTCGCCGCCACCGAGGGCGACATCCCCGACCGGCTCAAGCCGCTCGCCGCGGAGGTCGCCGCCCTACAGGAGTCTCTCGAGAAGCAGCTCGCCAAGGAAACGTCCGCGAAGTCCCAGACGGACAAGACGAGCGAGAAGCTCGCCCAACTGAAGAGTCGTTGGGAGCGAGTGTCCGACCGGGTGAACAAGCTGGGCCTGTCCGACGGCGTCAGCGCCACGTTGCGGCGGGAACGGCAGGAGATGCCCGGGCTCGAACTGATCAACCGGGGCATCGAGGCGCGCCTGGCGGAGATCGACCGGGCCATGATGCTCGCCGCCGATCACCGCGACGCCGTGGCGGAGCTGCCCCCGGAGGACAAACACGCGGACGTCGCCTACGCCCTGATGGCCGGGGCCTCGGAGGAGGGCCTCGTCGGCGAGGAGATGGACGCCGCGGTGAAAAAGGCTCAGGAACTGCTCGCCGCCCGGCGGGAGTTGCTGACGGAGTTGGCCCCGGCGGACGGCTCCGCGGGGCTGGACCGGGAGGTGATCGACGCGCTCGAGGATCTGCAGGACGCCCAGGTGGCGTACCGCGACACCGTCGCCGGCTTCGCCGACTACATCGACGAACGGGTGCTGTGGGTCCGCAGCGGCCCGCCGCTGAATAAGGATCAACTGGAGGCCGAACTGCCCCTGATCGCCGGGTGGGCGGCGCCGGACGGGGTGCGGACGGCGGTGCAGTCCGCCCTGGAGGCCCTGCTGACGGGGCTCTCCTTCCCGCCGACGCTGCTGGCGCTGGCGGTCTCCGTGGCGCTGATCGTCCTGCGGATGCGGCTCCGCGGCCTGTTGGCGCACTGGGCGGTCGCCCCGCGGCGGAAGGGGTCGCTGGACTTCAAATCGACCGCCGCCGCCCTCGTCGCCACCCTATTGGCGGCCGCCGCCGGCCCGGCCCTGCTGGCCTGGTTCTCCTTCGTGCTGACGGGCGGTTGGAGCGTGTGGAGCGGCGAGGGGGAGAAGGGCGCGTTGCCGGAGGCGCTCGACGCCGCGGCGCTGGGCGCCGCGGCGGGGTACGCGGCGGCGGTCTGGCTCCCGCTGACGCTGCTCCGGGAGGTCACCCGCCGCGACGGCCTGGCCGACGCCCATTTTCAATGGCCCGCCGGGGCGGTCCGCCGTGTCCAGCGGCAGGCCCGCTGGTTCACCCCGCCCCTGCTGTTCACGGCGGCGGTCGCGGGGCTGCTCGGCTCCTCCGACCCGCTGCACGCCGGCGGCGGGTGGGAACGGGTCGCGTTCGCCGCGGCCTGCGGGCTGGCGGCGACGATGCTCTACCGCCTGTTTCGTCCCGCCGGCGTGGTGTGGGAGAGCGTCCGCAAGGTCGCCCCCGAGAGCCGCGCCCACCAATTCCGCCTCCCGCTGTGCCTGTTCGCGGTGGTGGGCGCCGCGGCGCTGGGGGGCTTGAGCCTGTTCGGCTACCACTACACCGCCGGCGAACTGGCCCGCCGGGCGCTGGAGACCGCCGCCCTGCTGATCGTGGTGATCCTGCTCCGCAGCGCCGCGGTGCGGTGGGTGACGATCTCCCGCCGGGCGATGCTGTACCGCAGCATGCAGCGGCGGCGGGAGGAAGCCGCCGCCCGGGAGCAGGCCGCCGACCCGAACCTGCCCGGCGGCGCCCCGGCCGAGGGCCCCGCCGCCACCGGCGCCGGACCGGGCACGGACATGCCGTCGGCGGACCTCTCCGCCCAGACCCGCACCCTCGTCACCGCCGCCGCGATGACGCTGGGGGCCGTCGCCCTGTGGTTCATCTGGGCCGACGTGCTGCCGGCGCTGAACAAGCTGGACGACGTCACGTTCGACGCCTGGACGATCGCCCGGCAGGCGCCCGTCCTGGACCTGGAGACCGGCGAACCGGTCACGACGCCGGACGGCGAGATCGTCACCGAGCTGCAGGACGACGTTCCCATCAGCCTGTGGGACCTGCTGGTCGCCGCGGCCGGGGCCGGCCTGACGGTGTTGGCCGCCAAAAACCTGCCCGGCCTGCTGGCCCTCAGCGTGTTCGACCGCCTCCCGCTGGACGCCGGCGGCCGCTACGCCGTCTCCCGCCTGGCCGGCTACTCCGCGGTGGTGGTCGGCGTGCTGTTCACCGCCGGTCGGATTGGGTTCGAGTGGGAGAGCGTGCAGTGGCTCATCGCCGCCCTGACGGTCGGTTTGGGCTTCGGGTTGCAGGAGATCGTGGCGAACTTCGTCTGCGGCCTGATCATCCTGTTCGAACGTCCGGTTCGCGTCGGCGACGTCGTGACCGTCGGCGACGTCACCGGGGTGGTCAGCCGGATTCGCATCCGGGCGACGACGATCACGAACTGGGACCGCAAAGAGTTCATCGTGCCGAACAAGGAGTTCGTCACCGGCCGCCTGCTGAACTGGACGCTCTCCGACGCGACGAACCGCGTCGTGATCGAGGTGGGCGTGGCCTACGGCAGCGACACGCAGCGGGCCCGCGACCTGCTGATGGAGGCCGCCGCCGAGGCCCCGCTGGTGCTGACCGACCCGGCGCCGATCGCCACCTTCGAGGGGTTCGGGGCCAGCGCGCTGAACCTGATCCTGCGGTGCTACCTGCCGAACCTCGACCAGCGGTTGCCGGTGATCTCCGACCTGCACGCCGCGATCGACCGGAAGTTCCGCGAGGCCGGCATCGAGATCGCCTTCCCCCAGCAGGACCTGCACCTCCGCACCGTGCCGCCGGCGTTGCTCTCGGGCGACCGCGGCGCCGCCGGCCCGCCCGCGGCCGGCGGAGCCCCGGCGTCCGGCGTGGCGGCGGCCGACGGCACCGACGACGGCTCCCCCGGCGACGGCTCCGGCGGGGGCGGCTCCCCCGGGGGCGGGGGGGCCTACAACGGCCGGTCCCGTTCGGCCTCGACGTAGGGGAGGACCGCGCCCGCCCGTCAGCCGTCCGCGAACCCGCCGGGACGCGACCGTGTCGGAGGGAACGGAACGGGAGGGACGCCGAACGGAAGCAGGGGGGCCGGCGCTTGCCGACCCGCCGACCGGCGGCTACCCTTTCCGCCCGCAGCCGCGGACGCGAGATTCGCGTCCGACGGAGCATGGTGGCATTAGCTCAGTTGGTTAGAGCGCCGGATTGTGGTTCCGGAGGTCGCCGGTTCAAATCCGGTATGCCACCCTCGTTTTCCCCGCGGCGTTCAGTCGCCGCGGAACCCTCGGCAGAAGCCCCCGACGCAAGCGGGGCAGGGTTCGAAGGGGATTGGGGCACCGAGGGGCCGGCGTCGCGTTCAGGCGTGAACGTTTCCCCAGCGGTTCCCGTTCGTCCCCCCGAGCGGGCGTCCGTCTGTGCAACCATGGGTGCAACCGGGGGTTCGGCGGACGGGGCTCCGGGGGCGGATTCTTCGGAACGTGGGGGCGGGGCGAGACGACCGACCGCCTCGCCCGCTTCGCGGAGTCCGACGTGGGTGTAATGGTTCAGGGTCAGTTCGACGGACGAATGCGGGCGAGTGCTTGGGCGTGCTTCGGGTGCACGCCGGACCGGGCGAGGTTCGTCACGAACGTGTGCCGCAACGCGTGGAAGTCCAGCACCCGCCCCGCCGCGTCGCGGTAGGCCACGCCCGCCGACTACAGGTCGTGCCGGAGCATCGGCGCCGCCTTCCGGTCGCCGGCCCAGCGGCCGGGCCAGAGCGGGGCGTCCGGCCGCAGACCGGCGGCGGCCTTCGCCGCCAACCAATCTCGCAAGCGGGCGGCGGAATCGGGGTGCAGCGGCTGGACGTCTTCGCGGCGGTGCTTGGAGTAGGCCGCCGCGACGGTCACCGTCGGCCCGTCGATCCCGTCGATCCCGTCGATCCCGTCGAGATCGAACGAGGCGGGGCTGAGGCTGGCCAACTCCGACGCCCGCAGGCCGGTATAGGCCGCGACGTGGTACAGGATCGCCCGATCCGGGCCGCTCATCCCGAACTTCCTCGTTCCCGCCTCGGCGGCACTCACGATCGCGGCGAATTCTTCGGCTGTCGCCGCTCGGCGGACGCGGCGGGCGTCCGTCCGGGCGTTGACGGACGAGACGTGTTGCAGCGGATCCTTGGCCAGCCGCCCGTCCCGGACGAGCCACTTGGAAAAGCCCTTGCAGGCGGCGAGGTAGTGGTTCGAGGTTTGCGGTCCGAACGAACCGTCGCGGCGGCGGGCGGCGAGGTGCTGGGCGACCCTCTCCGAGGTGAGATCCCTCAACACCCGCGTCCGCGTCGCCGTCAGCACCTTGCGGATGCGGGCCGTCTGCTCTCGCACGTAACGGGGGGGGTTGTCGCCCGCGGCGAGATAGCGGGAATAGGCCTCGAGGTGATCGACCGCCGGAGCGGCGACGTGGGCGGCGTCGACGACCGTCAGTCTGGCCCGGCCGCGGTCGGCGTCACGTTCCAACTCCGCGAGCAGCGCCCGGGCGGCGCTCTTGTCGCGAGCGAGGGCGACGGTCCGGACCACGTCGTCCGCGTCGCGGTATCGCCCGTACCACTTGGCGCTCTTTACCCGCTCCACCACCGCCCCGGGCGTGTCCGCCTTTACGCGGGCCTTCGTGAGGGGGGCCAGGTGACGGGTCGTCGTCTTCTTGAACAGGGACATCGGTTCCACGCGTCATGAGAAAACCCCTGCCCCGGCGAACCGGGACAGGAGCGTGGCGACGTTCGATGTGCAAGCTTATCGACGGGCCGTACGACGACGCACCGGGCCTTTGATCCCTCGACCGCCGCTCCCTTCGGCGGCCTCGGCGTCGCGGTGCGACTCGAACGTCCGGCGATCGGGACATCCCAGTCGAACCCAATCCTCCAGATCGGCGACCCGCCACAGCTTTCGCCCGCCGATGCGGACGGCGGCGGGGGTCGCTCCGGCGTCGCACTGCCGGTCCCAGCATTTCGTGCTCACGTTCAACACCGCGGGGATGTCGTTGCGGCCGACCAGCAGTCTGGGCACGGCGCCCGTCGTTTCAGAATCGCTCACCCTATCGTTGCCTGTCCGATCGTCATTGGACGACGGGAGCGGGCGGCCCTGAGATCCAGGACCACCCGCTCGTTCGGCGACGTCAGCGGCGGCGAATCAGCGCTTCATTTCGCGGGGATCGGGAGCGGGCCACTGCTGCCATTCCGGTCCGCTGAAGTCGACGTACGGCGGCGGGACCTCGTTGGGGCGAATCCAGCCGAAGGGATTCGACCCCGCCGGCACGTCGCGGCGACGGAAGGCGTGCACCATCGTCACCCGATCCGGGTGGCGGTCGGTAATCATGCCTCCGACCGGCCACGGCTTGCTTCGACAAGCCGCCGCGGCGATGAGCGGGAGTCCGAAGAGGTATTCGCGGGATTTCCAGAGCGGATCGGCGTCCAACCCGCTGCGGAGGTGGTAGACCATGCCGCACTCGCGGTCTCCAACGGTCTTCCAACTCGGACCCTGCTTCTTGCGAAAGCTGGCCCGGTGCATCTGCCCTCCGAGAGCGAACACGGTACCGATAACGAGCGGCGACACGTCCGGACGATCCAGTAACCGAGCGAACTGAGACATCGAGACGTCGGGGGCAGGACCTCTTCAGAAGCCGGCGCCAGACTTTCGTCCGGGGCCCACACGGGCTCCGGCGCTCGGATGTCGGACTTGCGGTAGAAGAACGTTCCCTCGTCCCCTCGCATGATTTCGACGTCCAGCGGAGCGTCGGGAAATTGCTCCCGCAGTTCGACGGCGGAGAGATCACTCTTGGTAGCGGCCATGAGAACAGTCGCAGCCGTCAGGCTACGATTCTGAAGGCGACCAAACTGTTCGCAGGTGCAGTGTGTGCGACGACTGCTTCAACGACGACGGGGGCGGGCGATATCGTCCCGCTCAATGGTTATGGGCAAGTTCAGCGGAAGATTAAGCGGAAATCTGCGGCGGCGAGGAGAAAACCAAGAACGCGTCCTGTCTCCCCCGTGCGATGGCCCATCGCCCTGCCCTACCGACCTTCCTACCACGCGATGTTGCGGTCCGCGTCACCCGAGAGTCTCAGCTCGAGATTCGCTGAACCGGCAGTCGCCGCCATCTCGCTACACGGGGACATTGAGGTCGCAGACGTGGCCGACGCCCCCGAAGACCCTCCTCACCGGCCGCACGGCGCTGGTGCTCACCGGGCCGGTGCCGCGGTGGGTGCCGACCTCGCCGGTCAGCCAGTACGCGTTGCTGAAGACGAATCGCCGCGGCGTGACGACCTGCGAACTGCCGCCGGTCGTGGCGCTGCCCGGCGGGCGGGCGGCGGTCACGCAGGAGCACCGGGCGCCCGGCGCCGACGCCGCGGTGTGGCAGGCGGGCGGTCCCGCCCGCACCCGCTCGGTTCGCGGGGAAGAGGGACTGCCGATTGTCGGCTACGTCGCCTACGTCTGGGGGCCGCTGTACCTCCCGTCGTGGCGGTGACGACGTACGCCGCGGCGATGGAGATTAGTGTCGTGGCCGTGGCGACGAACGCCGTGGCCGTGCCGATCAGCACCACGGCGGTGGCGATCAGCACCGTGGCGCTGACGACGAACTCCGCGAACGAAAAGCGACCCGCCGCCCCCGCGTACGGGAACGACGGGCCGCGGTCTCTTTCGCAACCTCGACGAGGTTGCAAACGATGGTCCCCGGGTCGTCGTCCCCCGTAGAGGGGTAGGAGGACTATTGCACGCCGGCAACGTGCGTGCGTCTCCGTACGTCGGCCGGGCGTCGCTCTCTCCCGCGTCCGCGTCCGAGCGTGCCCGCCTGCGGCGGTCCTGTTCGGGCGGCGGTCGCTTTCGAGGCGACCGGGGTTCTTCCCGCTCCCTGGTTCCGACCGTCGGTCGTCGTTCGGTTGCGTCGTTTTCCCCGCCGGCTGCTGCGGTCCGTTCGTCGTCCGATCGTTGATCGGTCGTCGGCGGTTCCGTCGTTGCCGGTCCCGCTCCGGTTCCGTTTCGGATCCGTCGGCAGCGACCGTGTCCTTTGGCGCCCACGGGGGGCGTCCTCCGGTCGGTCCTCCTTCGCGTCCCGGTTCCGGGCTCGCCGGTCGCCGCCCCGTTGGCGACGTCCGTCACGGCAAGGATACTCCCGGGCACGGTCCGGCGACAGCGCCGGCTCAGTCGGACGGCGTCGGCGTCGGCGTCGGCGCCGGCGGGGCGACCACCTCGACCGAGTGCAGGCCGGCGAGCAGGCCCCGCAGGCGGTCCTCGGCGCTCTGCCGGCGACCCCCGCGGCGCCACGCGGCCGCCAGCCGGGCGGCCGGGGGCGACTCGTCGAACCCGGCCCGGCGGGCGAGGCGAACGACCTCGTCCCGCCAAGCCGGGTCGAACGCCCGCCCGACGGCGCCGGCGTGCTCGGCGGCCCGCAGCGCCGTCGCGAAGGCGGCGACGGGGGGGCCCGGTTCCCGCACTCGGCGAACGCCTTCGCGACCCGGTCGAAAAACTTCTCGCCCAGGCCGACGGTCCTCACCGGCCCCCCGTCCGTCCTCAGCCGGAAGCCGAGCCAGTCCGCCGCCGCCCGGGCGACGAGGGCCGCGACCGCCCCGCGGTCCGCTGCGGCGGCGAGGACGCCGGCGCTCGCCGCGGCGTGGGCGGCCTCCGTCTCGCGTTCGTCGCGGGCGGCCCGACGGTCCCTGCGGGCGATCGCCCGGGCGATCCAGAGTTCCTGCCTGTCGACCGGGGCCGTCTTCAGCCCCTCCGGGGCCGGGCGGAAGGAGGGGGCGAAGCTCATGGGGACGCGGTCCCTTCGGCGGCGGCGGCGTTCGGCGCCGCGGGGGCGGGGGGGGCGGTGCGGCGGGTCGGTCGGCGAGAAGGTCGTGCGGCGCCAGCCGCGGGCGGCGAGGGCGTCCCGCCGCCGGTCCGCGTCATCGTCGCGGCAGTCGACGACCAGCCCGCCCCGGCGGAGTCGCTTCGGCGCCGGGCCGTCCCCGCCGCCGGCCGCCCAGACGAGCACGTCGACCCCGGGCAGGTCTTTGCGGCGGCGCTCGGTCACCAGCGTGACGACCGCCCGCGGGGCCGGCGCCGCGGGGCTCATCGGGTGCGGATCGACCGGCAGCAGCGGCCAGCCCAGCTCCCTGGCGAGCACCGCGGCGCTGGCGCCGTCCTTGGCCACGACCGCCGCGGTCGGGGCGTCGGGGCCGTTGGGGCCGCAGGCGGCCCGCACCGGCGGCGGCCACGGCCCCCGGGTCGTCGGCGTCGACGTCGGCGGCGGCGACCGTCACGGGGCCGCGGGCGCCGGCGGCCTGATCCGGCCGAGGATCGGGCCGCGCGTCGCCGCCCGGAACAGCCGGACGTCCGCCCGGTCGTCCAACTGCTCCGGCGACAGCACCCCGACCGGCAGGACGCCGTTCCCCCGCCAGACGGGCAGCAGGTGGCCGGGGTAGTCGACGACGTTTTCGCGTTCTTCGTTCGGGACGCCGAGTCCGGCCCGCAGCGTGTCGTCGCCGTCGAGCCGGTGTTCCGCGGCGGCGAGGTCCGAGTCGACGAACACGACGAGCGTGGGGTGCTCGGGAACGCCGTCCGAGATCCCGGTGGCGACGACCGCAACGTCCCCGTCGCCGAACGCCACGAACTTCCCCTCGCCCGAGTCGTCGTTCCGCCCGTCGTCGCCGTCCGGGAGGCAGTTCGCGGCGACCGGGTTCGCGTAGATCCTACGGTCGGACCCGTCCGGAAAGAGCCGCTTCAGGGCGTCGGCGTATTCTTTCGCCTCGCGTCCCGAGCCGGCGATCACCGCCGCGGGACCCTTCCGGACCAACCTGAGCAGGCCGGCGACCGCCTTCGCCCGCTCCCGCACGGAGCCGCCCGCGGCGACGAACTGTCCTCCCTGATGGAGTCGAAGCTCCCGGATCTTCCGAACGCCGCCGTCGTCCCCGAGTGTTCGCAGCTTGACCCCTGAGGCCAGTCGGTTGACCGCCGCGGGCGACAACGGCAACTGGTCCGAGAGGGTCGACGGCCAATCCGGCAGCGAGTCCAGCTGGGACATGAGGTCGGCCGGCAGCTCGTGCTCCGTCCGCCGGTGCACGACGTTCGTGTAGGTCTGGTCCATCACCTCGCGGACCACGTCGAACAGGCCCGGCGGCACGGCCGCGAGGTGCGGGTTCTCCCCGAGCGTTTTGACGTCCCGGGGCGGCCGTTCGGTCATCCGCCCTTGGACCCGCACCCGCCGCGTCCGCGGCCCCTACCGGCGGGCGATCCCTTCCCGCAGTCTGTCGGCGACGTCGCGGCCGCCGCAGAGGATCGCCGCGGGCCTGCGGTCCGTCCAGCTTCCGTTCGTGTCGGTCCGTTCGGCGGCCTGTTCGAGGAGCGTCTTCACGACCGCCTCGGCCATGTCGTACCAAGGGGGCACGTCGAGCGGACTGGACTTATCGACGGTCATGGGGGGCGGGCGATCGGGGCCGGGGGCGAGCTACAATACGGCCGCACGGCCCCGCCGACTTCTACGCAGCGAGCCGTCGGTTTGTATTCCCGGTCGGCATAACTCCGCTCGCTGCCTGCGGACGAACGGGTCATCAGAATCCCGGAACGTCGGAACCGGGTTTCGCGAAACCGGCTCATGCCGCAACGGCATTCATGGCCGTCCGGGCGCCGGAGCCGGTACGGTGGCCGGCATGAGCCTGACGCCCCGCCCGCCCGACGAGGTCCGAGCCGTCGCCGACCGCGTGCGGACCGCCGTCGAGCGGCTCTACGGGTCGCAGGCGGCGGCCCGGCGGGCGTGGGGGCTGGAGACCCAGTCCGCGGTCAGCAAACAGCTCAGCCCCTCCCGGCTGCCCTCCGCCTGGGTGTTCGCCGAGCTGGCCGCCGCCGGGGCGGACGTCACGGAGCTGCTGACGGGGACTCCGCGGCCGGCGACGGCGCCGCTGTTCGCGGGG
>NZ_JBINJD010000065.1:0-26822 GCF_043951915.1 Alienimonas sp. DA493
CGCGGCTCCATGCCCCTTGCTGGAAGATTCTCCGGTCGATCCCGCACGGTTTGGCACGGGAATTGTCCGCGGCCGGTTGACACCCCGGGTTGACACGCGACACTGCACGTTGCCCCGAACTCCGGCGGGTTCGGGCGCCCTTGACGAACGGCGCGGCTCCTCCCCGCGATCGCCTCGTCGACCAGCGCAACCGACAGCGGCGGCCTCCCCCCCTTGCGGCGTCACCCTCGTTTCCCCACCGATGCCGGCCCCGTCCGCGGCGGCCGGAGTCATGGCCGACGCGTTCCCGGTTCGTCCGGCCGCGCCGGCCTGTCGTCTGCGCTCCCCCCCGTTGCGACCGTTCCGGTCGCACTCTCACCGACGGCGTCTGCGAAGGCGCCCGCGTTTGCGAAGGCGTCGTTCCCCTCCCGGCCGGGGACGAACGCGGCGACGCTCGGTTCTCTTGCCGGTCTGCCGTCCCGTTTCCCTCGGGTCGGCTCTCCCCAGTAGGTCTCCGGCCGAAGCCCTGTCCGCCGCGTCCGGTTCGCCCGGCGTGCGGCGGCGGCCCGCCGTTTCGTTCGGACCCGCGACGCCCTTTCCGACCGTCGCCGACCGGCCCCGTCCCCCCTCTCCCCCAGCCCGACACCTCGATGCCGATCCCCTCGGAACGCATCCGCTACTTCGACACCGTTCGGAACTTCGGCGACATTGACGCCGCGTTCCCGATCTCGGGCCTGACCAACATCCAGACGGACAGCTACACGCGGCTGCTCCAGAAGGACGTCGCCCCGCGGGACCGCAAGGACTTCGGCATTGAGGAAGTTCTGCGGGAGATCTTCCCGATCGAGAGCTACGACGGCACCTACCGGCTCGAGTACGTCAAGTACGAGCTGGGCAAGCCGCGGTACAACCAGACGGAGTGCCGTCAGCTCCGCCTGACCTACGGCCGGCCGCTGCGGGTCTGGATGCGGCTGGTCAAGGAGCAGCCGGTCGAGGAGGAGGTCTACCTCGGCGACCTGCCGATCATGATCGGCGGCGGCGAGTTCATCGTGAACGGCGCCGAGCGGTGCGTCGTCTCTCAGCTGCACCGCAGCCCCGGCGTGGACTTCGTCAACACCGGCGACGGCGACGACGCCACCGACGTGACCTGCCGCATCATCCCGGAGCGAGGCAGCTGGGTGGAGATGGTCATCTCCAAGAAGGGCGTGCTGCAGGTCCGCATCGACCAGAGCG
Organism: Alienimonas sp. DA493; assembly: GCF_043951915.1. Lineage (NCBI taxonomy): Bacteria > Pseudomonadati > Planctomycetota > Planctomycetia > Planctomycetales > Planctomycetaceae > Alienimonas > Alienimonas sp. DA493. The sequence continues at coordinate 1,213 of NZ_JBINJD010000065.1, forward strand.
GCAAGTTCTCCTGCCTGACCCTGCTGCGGGCGATGGACCCGAAGTACAGCTCCGCCGAGTCGCTGATGGAGCTGTTCTTCGAGACGGAAGAGATCTCCGTCGGCGCCGGCGAGGACTTCCTGAAGGCCGTCACCGGCAAAACGGCCGCCGCGGACCTGATCTACCCGGTCGAGAGCGACCGCAGCGGCGAGATTATGGTCGAGTGCGGCCACGTCGTTACCGAGGTCCTCGCCAAGGAGCTCCAGGAAAGCGGCCTGGACAAGGTCAAGCTGACCAGGAGCGTCGAAGACCCGCTGATCGTCACCACGCTGCTGGACGACACGACGAACAGCCACGAGGAGGCGCTGCTCCGCATCTACCAACGGCTGCGTCCCGGCAACCCGCCGGCGCTGGAGAAGGCGAAGGATCTGTTCGCCGAGAAGTTCCACGACGTGAACCGCTACCGGCTCGGCCGGGTCGGCCGGTTCCGCATCAACCGGAAGTTCAACCAGGACGTCCCGGACACGGAGATGACGCTGCGGGTCGAGGACCTGATCAGCGCCATCAAGTACATCCTCGATCTGCGGGCCGGCGTGAACGACGCCCGGGTCGACGACATTGACAACCTCGGCAACCGGCGTCTGCGGACGATCGACGAACTTGGCGCCGACGAGATCCGCAAGGGCTTCCTGAAGCTCCGCCGCACCGTGCAGGAGCGGATGTCGCTGAAGGACGTCGAGGAGATGACCCCGCGGACCCTGGTGAACCCCAAGAGCGTCTCCGCGGCGATCGACTACTTCTTCGGCCGCTCCGAGTTGAGCCAGGTCGTCGACCAGACGAACCCGCTGTCCACCCTGACCCACGAGCGGCGGCTGTCCGCGTTGGGTCCGGGCGGTCTGAACCGCAAACGGGCGGGCTTCGAGGTCCGCGACGTGCACTTCAGCCACTACGGCCGAATCTGCCCGATCGAGACGCCGGAAGGCACGAACATCGGCCTGATTTCGTCCCTGGGCATGTACGCCAAGGTGGACGACTACGGCTTCCTGATCACCCCCTACCGCAAGGTGGAGGACGGGAAGCTGACGGATCAGATCGACTGGCTGCGGGCGGACGAGGAGGTCCGCTACCACATCACGCCGGCCGACACGCCGATGGAGAACGGCGAGATCAAGAGCGGCCGGGTGCTGGCCCGTTACGCCAACGACACCGAGTGGATCCCGGCGTCGCGGGTGCAGTACATCGACGTGTCGACCAGTCAGATGATCGGCGTCTCGGCCGGCCTGATTCCGTTCCTGGAGCACGACGACGCCAACCGGGCGTTGATGGGCTCCAACATGCAGCGGCAGGCTGTGCCCCTGCTGATCGCCGAGCCGCCGCTGGTCGGCACCGGCCTGGAGCGGGACGTCGCCCAGAACAGCGGCATGGTCCTGAAGGCCCAGAAGGACGGCACCGTCACCGCCGCCGACGCCGACGGCGTCGAGATCGACGGCGTCCGCTACCCGATGCGGAAGTTCGTCGGCCTGAACGAGCGGACCTGCCTGACCCAGAAGCCGATCGTCAAACCCGGCGACAAGGTCAAGAAGGGCCAGATCCTCTGCGACAGCGCCGCGACCCGCCACGGGGAGCTGGCCCTGGGCCGGAACGTGCTCGTCGCGTTCATGTCCTGGCAGGGCTACAACTTCGAAGACGCGATCATCCTGAGCGAACGGCTCGTCAAGGAGGACGTTTACACGTCCATCCACATCGACGAGTACGACGTGGAGATCCGCGAGACGAAGCTCGGTAAGGAAGAGTTCACCAACGACATCCCCAACGTCAGCGAGAAGGCCCTGCGGCACCTCAACGACGAGGGCATCGTCGAGGTCGGCACCCGCGTCAGCCCCGGCGACGTGCTGGTCGGCAAGGTGTCTCCCAAGGCCAAGGCGGAGCTGACGCCGGAAGAGAAGCTGCTCCACGCGATCTTCGGCCGGGCCGGCGAGGACGTGAAGAACGAGTCCCTCGAGGTGCCCTCGGGCGTCGAGGGGATCGTGATCCAGACCGAGAAGTTCTCCCGCAAGATGAGCCTCTCCGACGTGGAGAAGAAGGCTTACGAGGAGGACCTCAAGAAGACCGAGAAGCAGGGCGACGAGACCGCCGCCGCCGTCTTCCGCGACTTCCTGAAGGACTATGAGGAGGCCCTCGGCAGCCCGATCGAGGACGACGACGGTCGGCAGGTCTCCAAGATCGACGACGACGCCTTCGTCGTCGAATACGCCCGCCGGTTCCCGGAGCACATCGAGAACCTCGACGTCCGCTCCCCGCAGAAAAAGCAGGAGCTGCGGAAGGTCTACGAGGCCGGCTGGCAGGCGGTCGAGGACGCGATCGACGAACGCGACCACGCCATCAACCGCAAGAAGCTGGGCGACGAGCTCGGCAACGGCGTGTTGCAGATGGTCAAGGTCTACGTCGCCAGCAAGCGGCAGATCAGCGTCGGCGACAAGATGGCCGGCCGCCACGGGAACAAGGGCGTGATCTCCAAGATCCTGCCCCAGGAGGACATGCCGTACCTCGACGACGGCACCCCGGTGGACATCATCCTCAACCCGCTCGGCGTGCCGAGCCGGATGAACGTCGGCCAGATCCTCGAAACGCACCTCGGCTGGGCCGCCAGCGTCACCGGCTTCCGGGCGATCTGCCCGGTGTTCGACGGCGCCGACGACGATCAGATCCGCGAGTGCATGGTCGAGGCCGGCCTGCCGGAGGACGGCAAGGCCCAGCTGTACGACGGCCGCACCGGCGAGCCGTTCGAGCAGAAGACGACCGTGGGGCAGATTTACATGCTCAAACTGCACCACCTCGTCGACGACAAGGTCCACGCCCGCGCCACCGGCCCCTACAGCCTCATCACCCAGCAGCCGCTGGGCGGTAAGGCCCGCTTCGGCGGCCAGCGGTTCGGCGAGATGGAAGTGTGGGCCCTGGAGGCCTACGGCGCCGCCTACATCCTCCAGGAGCTCCTGACGGTGAAGAGCGACGACGTCGAAGGCCGGACCAAGATCTACGAGTCGATGGTCAAAGGGGAGAACACGCTCGAGGCCGGCACCCCGGCCAGCTTCGACGTGCTGTTGAACGAGATCCGGGGCTTGTGCCTCAACATGCAGTTGGAAAAGAGCGCGGTGTAAATGACGAATGACGGCGGCGGAGCGACGCAACGGCCTTTCCCGTTCGTCGTTCCGCTTCCGTCACGAGCCCTGCGTTTCGTCATTCGACATTCCTCATTCGTCATTCAGACCGAAGGTCTCCCCCATGTCCGTCGCCGAACCCAACTTCGACCGCGTCAACGACTACGCCTCCGTGAAGATCGGGCTGGCCAGCCCGCACGACATTCGCTCCTGGAGCCACGGCGAATGCAAAAAGCCGGAGACGATTAACTACCGGACCTACCGCCCGGAGCGGGACGGCCTGTTCTGCGAACGCATCTTCGGTCCGGAAAAGGACTGGGAGTGCTCCTGCGGCAAGTACCGCGGGATGAAATACAAGGGCATGGTCTGCGACCGCTGCGGGGTGAAGGTCACCCACAGCCGGGTTCGCCGGAAGCGGATGGGCCACATCGAGCTGGCCGCCCCGGTCGTGCACATCTGGTTCTTCAAAAGCATGCCGTCCCGCCTGGGCGCCCTGCTGAACATGAAGACCAGCAGCCTGGAAAAGGTGATTTATTTCCAAGACTACGTCGTCACCGACCCCGGCGAGGCCGTCACCGCCGACGGCACGCCCGCGCTGACCCGCGGCCAGCTCCTCACCGAGGACGAGCGCCGCGAGGCCGAACGCAACTTCGGCGTCGGCTCCTTTGAGTGCGACATGGGCGCCGAGGCCATCAAGAAGCTGCTGCTCGGCATCGACCTCGTCGCCGAGGGCGTACAGATCCGCAAGGACCTCAAGGCGACCGGCTCCCAGGCCAAGATGAAGGAGCTGATCAAGCGCCTGAAAATCGTCGAGGCCCTCCGCGACAGCGACAACCGTCCCGAGTGGATGGTGCTGGACGTGGTCCCGGTCATCCCGCCGGACCTGCGTCCGCTGGTTCTGCTGGACAGCGGCAACTTCGCCACGTCCGACCTGAACGACCTCTATCGCCGGATTATCAACCGGAACAACCGGCTGAAAAAGCTGGTCGACCTGAACGCGCCGGAGGTCATCGTCCGCAACGAAAAGCGGATGTTGCAGCAGTCCGTCGACGCCCTGTTCGACAACAACCGCTGCAAGCGGCCGGTGCTCGGCTCCTCCAACCGCCCGCTCAAGTCCCTCACGGACATGATCAAGGGCAAGCAGGGCCGGTTCCGCGAGAACCTGCTCGGCAAGCGGGTCGACTACAGCGCCCGTTCCGTGATCGTCGTCGGTCCGGAATTGAAGCTGAACCAGTGCGGCCTGCCCAAGAAGATCGCGCTGGAGCTGTACCAGCCGTTCATCATCCGCCGGCTCAAGGAGCTGGATCACGCCGACACCATCAAATCCGCCAAGCGGATGCTGGAGCGGCGGGAGGAGGAGGTCTGGGACATCCTCGACGAGGTGATCAAAAACCACCCCGTCCTGCTGAACCGGGCCCCCACCCTGCACCGGATGGGTATTCAGGCGTTCGAGCCCACGCTGGTGGAGGGGAACGCGATCCGCGTCCACCCGCTGGTCTGCAAGGGCTACAACGCCGACTTCGACGGCGACCAGATGGCCGTCCACCTGCCCCTCTCGATCGAGGCGCAGGTCGAGGCGACCACGCTGATGTTGTCCACCAACAACATCTTCAGCCCCGCCAACGGCGACCCGATTATCTCGGCGTCGCAGGACATCGTGATGGGCTGCTACTACCTCACGCTCGCCAAGGACGGCCGTCCCGGCGAGGGCAGCGTCTTCGCCGACAAGGACGAGGTGTTCCTCGCCCTCGATCAGGGCAAGGTGACCCGCCACACCAAGATCAAGCTGCGGCTGCCCAAGGGCCGCACGGTCAAGGGCGAGGGCGCCGAGGACTTCAAGGACGGCGGCCTGATCGAGACCACCGCCGGCCGCGTGATCTTCGACGACATCGTCGCCGAGGGAATGTCCTTCTATAACATCACGATGAAGTCCAAGGACCTCGGCCGGGTCATCTCGGACTGCTACCTCGAGAAGGGCCGCGGGGACACGATCAACCTGCTGGACCGGATGAAGGTCCTCGGGTTCAACGAGGCGACCAACAGCGGCGTCTCCTTCGGCTCCGGCGACCTGCGGACCCCCGACAGCAAGGAGGGGGCCATCGCGGAGAGCGAGAGCCAGGTGCTCCGCTTCCAGAAGGCCTACGAGGAGGGCGTGCTCTCCCCGCAGGAGCGGTACAACAAGGTGATCGACGTCTGGACAAAGTGCCGCGAGGTCATCACCGACGCGATGTACCACGACATGCAGCACGACTACCGCGAGGGCGGCGCCTACGTGAACCCGGTGTTCATGATGGCCGACTCCGGCGCTCGTGGCGGCAAGGGCCAGATGCAGCAGCTCGCCGCCATGCGGGGTCTGATGGCCAAGCCGAGCGGCGAGATCATCGAGACGCCCATTAAGGCCAACTTCAAAGAGGGCCTGAACGTGCTGGAGTACTTCTCCTCCACGCACGGCGCCCGGAAGGGTCTGGCCGACACCGCCCTGAAGACGGCGGACAGCGGCTACCTGACCCGGAAGCTGGCGGACATCTGCCAGAACATGGTCATCACGCAGCACGACTGCGGCACCACCCAGGGCGTGACCCGCGAGGTGCTTTACCGCGGCGAAAGCGTGGAGGTCTCCCTGCGGGACGCGATCGTCGGCCGGGTCTCCCGGACCAACATCGCCGACCTGATCACCGGCGAGCTGATCGTCGGCGAGAACGAGCTCATCACCGAGCAGATCGCCGACAAAATTGAGGAGATGAAGCTCAAAAAGATCCAGGTCCGCAGCCCGATGACCTGCGAGAGCCAGCTCGGCCTCTGCCGGCTCTGCTACGGCATGGACCGCAGCACCGGCTCGCTGGTCGAAGAGGGCTTGGCGGCGGGCATCATCGCCGCTCAGAGCATCGGCGAACCGGGCACCCAGCTGACGATGCGGACCTTCCACATCGGCGGCGCCGCCCAGACGAGCCTGGAGGAGAGCGAGATCCGCGCCCGCCGCAGCGGCCGGGTCAAGTACACCCGCCTCCGCAGCGTGACCAACGCCGCCGGCAAGGAGGTCTCCCTGACCCGGAACGGCGAGATCATCCTCACCGACGAGAAGGGCCGCGAGCTGGAGAACTACCCGGTGCCCAGCGGCGCCACCCTCGCCGTCAAGGAGGGCGAGATGGCCGAGGAGGGCCAGCTGCTCTGCGAGTGGGACCCGCACAGCGTCCCGGTGCTCGCCGAGGTGGACGGCCGCGTGCGGTACGAGGACGTCGTCGAGGGCGTCACCATCCGCAAGGAGAAGGAGAAGTCCGGCAACATCCGCCGCACCGTCATCGAGCACAAAGGCGACCTGCACCCGCAGATCGTCCTCGTGGACGACGACGACAAAATCAAGGACTTCTATTACCTGCCCGAGCGGGCCAACATCGAGGCCAAAGAGGGCGCCAAGGTGAAGGCCGGCACGGTCCTCGCCCGGAACCCGCGGGCCTCGGAAGGCACGCAGGACATCACCGGCGGTCTGCCGCGGGTCACGGAGCTGTTCGAGGCCCGGACCCCGAAGGACCCGGCGGTCATCGCCGAGGTGGACGGGATCATCGAGTTCGTCCCGGAACGGAAGCGCAACAAGCGGGTGATCAAAGTGATCGCCGCCGACGGCACCGAGGTCGAGCACATCATTCCCCCCGGCAAGCCCGTGCTGGTGCACGCCGGCGACATGGTGAAGGCCGGCGACGCGTTGGTCTCCGGCCCGCTGCGGCCGCACGACATCCTGCGGGTGTCCGGCGTGAACGAGGTTCAGAACTACCTCCGCCGGGAGATCCAGGGCGTCTACCAGGCCCAGCGGGTGGAGATCGACGACAAGCACATCGAGATCGTCATCTCGCAGATGCTGCGGAAGCTCCAGATCGAGGACCCGGGCGACACCCCGCTGCTGCCCGGCGTGCTGGTCGACAAGACGGAGTTCGTGCGGGCCAACGAGCAGCTCCAGACCTGCCTGAAGGTCACCGATCCCGGCGACACGGACTTCGACGAGGGCGACATCGTCCCCAAGGAGACGCTGGAAGAGGTGAACGGCGAGCTGGAGGCCGAGGGCCTGGCCCCCGCCCAGACCTGCGAGCCCCGCAAGGCCGTCGGGTCGACCCAGCTGCTGGGCATCACCAAGGCGTCGGTGCAGAGCGAGAGCTTCATCAGCGCCGCCTCCTTCCAGGAGACCACCAAGGTGCTCACCGAGGCCGCCCTGGCCGGCAAGAGCGACGGGCTGGTCGGCCTGAAGGAGAACGTGATCCTCGGCCACCTGATCCCCGCCGGGACCGGGTTCCACCAGCACCAGGACGCGGAAGTCCGCATCCACGACAGCGCCCTGATGGCGATGCAGGCGGAGAAGGAGCGGATCCTCGCCGCCCGCCGCGACATGCTCGCCGAAGTCGCCGGCGAGGCCGCCCCGGCCCCGCTCGGCGAGGCCCCCGCGGAGAACATCCTCGAGAAGGTCGCCGCCGGGGACTCCGGCGCCTCCGCCCCCCAGGGCTCCGGCCCGCAGGAGGTGGACGGCGTGATCGAGCACCCGCCCGTCGGCGGCTGAGGTTTCTTTTCGCAACGCCGAGGCCCCGCGGGGCCTCGGCGTGATCGCGTCCGATCAACGAACCGATCCGGTTGAACGGATCGCGTCGTCTCCTTACACTCCCCGACCCGCTGTCCGGCGGACCGCACACGGATTTCCCGTAAACGGATTGTCTCGACGGCCGCCGGCCTTCGCGGATCAAGAATATGCCCACGATCAACCAGCTCGTCCGCAAGCCGCGGAAGGTTCAGAAAGCCAAGAACAAGACCCCCCTGCTGGAGGGGTCCCCGATGAAGCGGGGCGTCTGTCTGAACGTGAAGACGGTCACGCCGAAGAAGCCGAACTCCGCGTTGCGGAAGGTGGCCCGCGTGCGGCTCTCCAACGGCAAGGAGTGCACCGCCTACATCCCGGGCGAAGGCCACAACCTGCAGGAACACAGCATCGTGCTGGTTCGCGGCGGCCGGGTCCGCGACCTCCCCGGCGTTCGCTACAAGATCGTCCGCGGCGTGCTGGACACCCTCGGCGTCAACGGCCGTCAGCAGGCCCGCAGCCGCTACGGCGCCAAGCGACCCAAGTAAGGGGCAAAAGGGGTGAGGCGTAAGGCGTAAGCGCCGCCGCCCGCCCGTAGCCCTTCCTTACGCCTCACCCCTTACGCCTTACGCCTCCCCTTGTCTAAGTCCTACACCGCCTCCCGTAAGCAGCTGAAGCCGGACCCGCGGTACAACTCGCTGTTGGCGGCGAAGTTCGTCAACTGCCTGATGTACGACGGCAAGAAGAGCACCGCCTATCAGGTGTTCTACGACGCCCTGGACCGCATCGGCGAGCGGATGCCCCGCGCCGAGCCGACCGCCGAGGACGCCGAGGGCGAGGAACTCTCCCCGATCGACGTCTTCCACAAGGCCGTCGAGAACATCAAGCCGGCCATCGAGGTCCGCAGCAAGCGGGTCGGCGGCGCCACCTACCAGGTGCCGACCCCCGTCAGCCCCAAGCGGCAGCAGACCCTCGCTATCCGCTGGCTGCTCGAAGCCGTCCGGGCCAAGAAGGGGCGCCCGACCCACCTGAGCCTCTCCGACGAGCTCATGGCCGCCTACAAGCGCGAGGGCGTGGCGATGACCAAGCGGGAAAACATCCACAAGATGGCCGACGCCAACAAGGCGTTCGCCCACTTCGCGTATTGAGACGGGCTTCCAACCCGCGACACTCGCAGCCGCGTCGGGTCCCGCCCGCCGCGGCTGTCTTCATTCCTTCCCTCCCCCGTAACGCAGAGGCTCCGCGGAGCCTCTGCGTTAGAGCGAGCGTCCCATGGCCGCCGACCCCGACCCAGCCGATCTCTCCCGCCTGCGGAACATCGGGATCGTCGCCCACATCGACGCCGGCAAGACGACCACCACGGAGCGGGTCCTCTTCTACACCGAGTCGACCCACAAGATGGGCGAGGTCGACGACGGCACGACCGAGACCGACTTCGACCCGGAAGAGTCCCAGCGGGGCATCACGATCTACTCCGCCGCGGTGACCTGCTTCTGGCAGGGCCACACGGTGAACATCATCGACACGCCCGGCCACGTCGATTTCACCGCCGAGGTGCAGCGCTCCCTGCGGGTGCTGGACGGCGCCGCGGTCGTGTTCAGCGCCGTGGAGGGCGTCGAGGCGCAGAGCGAAACCGTCTGGCGCCAGGCGGATCAATACGACGTTCCCCGCATCTGCTTTATCAACAAACTGGACCGCATCGGGGCGGACTGGGAGTCGGTGCTGGGCCAGATCGAGAGCCGCCTGCACGCCGCCCCGGTGGCCGTGACCGCCCCGATGATGCCCGGCCCGCAGCAGTTGGAGGGGGTGATCGACCTCGTGACGATGGAGGCCGTCACCTTCGAGGGCGACCTGGGCGAGCAGGTGAAACGCGGCCCGATCCCGGAGCAGTACGCCGACCTCGCGCAGGAGTGGCGGCTCAAGCTGCTCGAAGCCGTCGCCACCACCAGCGACGCCCTCACCGAAACCTTCCTCGAAACCGACGACCTGCCCGAGGCCGACCTCCGCGCCGGCCTGCGGGCGGCGACGCTGGCGGGCGCGCTGCAACCGGTCTTCTGCGGGTCCAGCCTGCACCGCGTCGGCGTGCAGCCGTTGCTCGACGGGGTGGTCGACTACCTCCCCTCCCCGCTGGACCGCGGGGCGGTCGAGGGCACGCACCCCAACCCCAAAAAGGCCGACGAACCGCAGGTCCGCAAACCGGACCCGTCCGAGCCGGTCGCCGCCCTGGCCTTCAAGATCGTCGCCGACAAGCACGGCGACCTGTACTTCGTGCGGGTCTACAGCGGCACGCTGAAAACCGGCTCCCGGCTGCTCAACCCCCGCACCGGCAAGAAGGAGCTGGTCAACCAAATCTGGCGGATGCAGGCGGACAGCCGCACGAAGGTGGAGGAGGTCGGCCCCGGCGACATCGTCGGCCTGTTCGGCCCGAAGGAGGCCGTCACCGGCGACACCCTGTGCGATCAGGCCCGGCCGATCGTGCTGGAGTCGATCCGCTTTCCGGAAACCGTCATCAGCATGGCGGTCGAGCCGGAGAGCAGCGCCGACCGCAAAAAGCTGGAAGACACGATGGTCCGCCTCTCCCGGCAGGACCCGACCTTCGACGCCCGCATCAACCCGGAGACCGGCCAGACGATCGTCTCCGGCATGGGCGAGTTGCACCTGGAGGTCATCAAGAACCGGATGGAACGCGACTTCAACCTGAAGATCCGCGTGCACAAACCGCGGGTCAGCTACCGCGAGACGGTGAAGGCCGGCCCGCCGATCGCCGGCCGCGGCGAGTTCGACCGCCCGCTGACCGAGGGGGCCGTCGACCACGCGGAGGTCGCCGTCACCCTGGAGCGGTTCGAGGCCGAAGACCCGTCCGCCGAGCCGATCCTGTTCGAGCACACCCTCCCGCACGATTTCCCCAAGGCGACGCTGGAGATCGTCAAACAGGCCGCCCTGGACGAGGCCCGCGGCGGCGGCGTGGTGGGCTACCCGCTGAGCGGCGTGAAACTGACGGTGACGAGCGTGGACTACATCCCCGGTACGACCAGCGAGACGGCACTGTCCGCGGCCGCGGCCCGGGCGGTGCGGGACTGCCTGGACGAGGGCGACTGCGTGCTGTTGGAGCCGAAGATGAAGCTGGAGGTGGTCACCCCCGGCGAGTTCCTCGGCAACATCCAGGCCGACCTGCAAAGCCGCCGCGCGATCATCACCGGCAGCGAACCCCGCGGCGACCTGACCGTCGTCGACGCGGAGGTCGCCCTGGCGAAGATGTTCGGCTACAGCACCCAGGTCCGCAGCCTCTCCCAAGGCCGGGCGAGCTACTCAATGGAGCTGCTCAAATACGACGCCGCCCCGCCGGAGGTGCTGGAGGAAATGCTGGGGTGAGCGAAGGAAACCCGACGCCCCCCGCCGTCTCGTCGGACTGGGCGATCGCCGGGGGGGCACTGGGGTTCGGCAGTCCGCCGGCGGCCCTGCTGGTCTATCACGGGCTCACGCGACCGCCGATACACCGGGAATTCGACCTGCTGAGGGTCGAGTCGCTGGTCCCGCTCGCCGTGATCGCCGTCCTGTTCGGTCTCTCGTTCGGCGGGGCGGCCGCGGCACTCGTCCGGCAGACGCGGCCCGGTTGGGGCGGACGGCGCCCACGGTCGGCGGCGTTCGTCGCCGGCTACGCCGGCGGGGCGGTCGGCTTCGCGGTCGGGGCCGCCGGCGTCGCCCTGCTCTCGCTCATCGTGGAAGCGTCCCGGCCGACCTGATGCTGTTCAGAGAACCCAACCCCGACGCCGACGCCAGCGGCTTCGCCGTGATGGCCGTCGCCGTCGTCGGGGGCCTGTGGTTCTGGCCGCTGATCGATCGGCCCGGCGCCCTCACCCCGGTCCGGTTCCTCGGCGGACTGGCGCTGATGGTGGCGACGGGGATGTGGGTCGCCCGGTGGAGTTACGCCGCGGACGGCGAGTCGGAGCGGGCCGGCGAGTTCGACCGCGGCCTGCGGTGGGCGGCGCCGCTGTGCCACGCGCTGCTGGCGGTCGCCGCATTGGCGACGCTGCTGGAGGACCTGCGGGCCGGCCGGAAGCCCGGCGGGTTCGCGGGCGCGCTGCTATTCGCCGCGGCGCTGCCCCCGACGGTGCACTTGTTCGCCTTCGCAAGACGCCTCGCCGACCGGGTCCACTCCGAGTGAATCACAACACCGGACGGCCGATCCTCCGCCGGCGCTTCGAATCGTCAGGTATGATGATCGCCCCGTTCCGAGAGGTGCCCGATGTCCGCCGTCCTCGCCCCGCCGCCCGCCGCCGAGAGTGCTGAATCCGAACCGCCCCGACCCGCGGAGCCGCGGTTGTTGATGACCCGGGCGGAGTTCGAAGCCGCCGACGCCTGCCCCGGCACGCGGGTCGAATGGCTCGGGGTGACCGGCGAGACCAAGGCCGGCGAACCGCTGGGCCTCGTCCGGCCCCGCTTCGGCTTCAATCCCGACGGTAGCTACGCCATGGCGAATCGGACGCACGACACGATCGTGACGAACCTCATCCTGCTCTTGGGAGGGCTGATCGATCGCGACGCGTGGGACCTGCTCACCCAGGATGCCGAAGTCGCCTGCCCCACCGGCCGGCACCGCTTCCCCGATCTCGTCCTCACCCGGATGCCGGCGGAGTACGCCCCGCACCCGCGGGACCGCGAGTTGATCTTGCTCAATCCGTCCGTCTGCGTCGAGGTGCTGTCGGAGGGGACCGAGGCGGTCGACCTGCGAGACAAGCCGGGGGATTACCTGTCGATTCCCAGCGTGACGGACTACCTCGTCGTCGCCCAGGACGAGCCGAACGTGCTGCATCACCGCCGCGACCCCGCCACCCAGCCGGCGGCGTGGGCGGTGGAGCGGGTTACGGACCTCGCCGCCGCCGTCACGCTGGCGGCCCCCACGGCGACGTTGCCGCTGGCGGAGATCTATAAGCGGGTCTTTCCGGCGTGAGCCGCTGAGTCGGCGGTCCGGCCAGCCTCCTTCGGACCTCCCCAGGACCAACCACCAACCCGAAGCGTCAGCGAGGGCTGCGGATGTCGTTCGCAGCGGCAGAGCCAAGAGCCCTCGCTGACGCTTCGGGTTGGTATCCCGTGGGTCTGGACGCGCCGGCGGGCGTTGCCGGGGCGCTGCGGGAACGGGAATGATGGGGCGTCGCTCCGGTTCGTCCCCGCCCCGCCATGGCCGTCGATCCGCTCCTCAATCCGTGGGAAGACGAGCCGGCGGAGAGCGAGCCGGCGGACGTCGACCCGTGGGCGCCGGAATGGGCGGAGGATCCGACGACCGGCGCCCCGCTGACGGCGGACGGCACGGTCGGGTGCCTGGAGAATGCGATCGGGCTGCTGGCGGTCGTCGCGGCGGGGGCGGCGGTGGGCGGGTACGTCTGGGTCCTGCGGGCGCTGGGGGCGCAGTTCGGGCCGGCGAACTTCGTCGGCGGGGCGCTGGTGACGGTCTCCGCGGCGGTCAACGTCGCCTACTGGGGCTACCGCTGGGCCGGCAGCACGGCGCTGGCGGCGGACTACGAACGGGGGCTCAAATACCTGCTGGCCCCCTTCAACGTGGCGTTCGGCCTGTACGCCGCGGTCGTGCTGGCCGTGGCATTGCAGGCCGGCCGCAACCCGGCCGGGGGGTTCGTGCTGACGCTCTGGTCGATCGGCCCGGCGTTCTTCGGCCTGACCCGGCTGGCCCGCCGGCTCGCCGATCGCATCCTCCCCCCGGAGACGCGGACGGAGTTCCACGAACCGGTCCCCGACGATGGCTGACGGGTCGACGCCCCCGCACCGCGTTTCGGCGGGCGGAGCGTCCCGGACCCTCCAAGGGTCCGGGACGCTGGCGGTACGGGCCGCATCGGCGAACGAACGGCCCCCTACCGTTCGCCCTCCCCTCCGCCGGACTCGTCGCCGAACTGGTTGCCGGCGAAGGTGACGCCCCGCAGGTTCGTCGTCTGGAGCGGCTGTCCCGCGGCGTCGGGGCGGTCGTCGCGGATCAGGTTGCCGGTGAACAGGCTGTTCGTCACGCCGTCCAACAGCAGGCCGCAGGCGCCGTAGTCGGTGATCGTGTTGCCGGAGACGTTGAGGCGCTCGCAGTCGCGGAGGACGAAGGCCGCCTCGGCCAGCGCCGCGCCGCTGCTGAGGTTGCCGGTCACCGTCCCGTCCGTGCAGCGCTCCAACCGCACGCCGAGCGTCGCCTCGGCCGCGTCGCTGTAGTTGTAGCGGGGGCTGCGGTCCAGCACGTTGTTCGCGATCGCCAGCCGCGTGCAGTCCTCGGCGACGAGGTTGGCGTCGTACCCCTGCCACAGCGTGTTCCCCGAGACGGTCGCGGCTCGGACGCCCTTCAGCTCCACGTTCACCCGCACGTCGGAGAGGACGTTGTCGGCGATCAGCACGTTCCCCACCCGCCGTTCGCCTTCGTCGTAGGGCCGCGGCTCCGCCCGGCCCTCGATGCGGACGTTGGCGGAGTCCGCCGCGTCGTGCCCGTGCTGGATGGTGCAGCCGACGATCGCCACCTCCGCCACGCTGCGGTTCGTGCTGTCCAGCCAGACGTTCGCCGGGGCGCCGCGGTCCGAGGCGTCGGGGCCGTCGGCCGGGCCGGTATTGGCCTCGATGTCGCAGCCGGCGATCTGCAGGTTGCGGACCTCGCTGTCCCGCACGACGACCCCGCCGCCGGGGTTGTAGCTGATATGGCAGTTCGACAGGCCGATCTGGTGCAGGTTCACCCCGTCCAGAAACAGGCCGACGCCGCGGTTTTCGTAGAGGTGACAGTCCGAAACCGTCACGTTGCGGTTGCGGCCGGTCAGGCGGACCGCGTGCCGGGTTTCGCGAACGACCAGCCGGGTGAGGGTCAGTTGCATCGTCCCCTCGGCGAGCACGCCGTCGGCTTCCGGGTGGGCGCCGACGATCTCGAAGCCGTCCAGCATCGGGGCGTTTTCGTTCGCCCAGACACGGTCGGAGACGCTGGCCGGGTCGGCGGTGCCGTCGTGGGAGCCGATCACCCGCACCGCCGGCCCGGGCCCGGCCATCACGAGGCGGGCGACGCCGGCGCCGGAGATCGACGTGCGGCCGGTCTTCGTCAGGTCGACCACCAGCGGGGCGGTGATCCGCAGCGGCCCGGCGGGCAGCGTGACGGCACCGCCGGCGTCGATCAGGGCCTGCAGGGCGGCGGTGTCGTCCGCGACCCCGTCGGCGACCGGGGCCGGCGGTTCGTCCTGCATCGGCCCCGCCGTCGGGGCCGGGGCGGCGGAGAGGCCGAGCGGCAACAGCCCGGCGACGAGCAGCGAACGAACGAACGGCGGGGGAGCGAACACGGCACGGTCCGGGCGGGCGACGGAGCCGTCAGCCTGTCGGCCCGGGCGCCGGGCGACAACAATCGGCGGAGAGCGGCGGGTATGCTGCCCGGATGGACGACGACGCCCCGCCGACCGACCTGTCGGCGGAGCCCGCGGCGCCGGGCCGGCCGGCGGGGTACTTCGGTCCCTCCAACGCGGCGGGGCTCGGCGGGTGGTGCGGCCTCGCGGGGCCGTGGCTCGCCGTCAGTCTGGGGTGGCTCGTCAGCGGGACCCGCCCGGGCGTCGAAGGCGATCTCCTCGGGGCGCTGGGCGGGGTGGCGTGCGGGGCCGCCGCCTTGGTGATCCCCGGTTACTTTTGCGGCTGGGTCGGCGGGGCGATCGGGCGGTGGCTGCACCGGCGGCGGTTGGCGGAGTGGCCGCTCGCCCGGTCCGAGTTCGCCGGCGGGTTCGCGGCCGGCACGGCGCTGGCCGCCGGCGTGGCGTGGCTGTTCGCGGTCGTGCGAAGCTAGGAGCCGACCGTGACGCCCCCGCCCGAACGCCCGCCGCCGGCCGACGACCTCACGCCGCTGCCGGGCGAGGAGCCGCCGAAGCCGGACGGGTTCCGGGGCTGGTTCTGGGGCACGTTTCTCGGCCCGGCGAACGCCGCGGGCCTCGGCGGCTGGGCGGGGGTCTTCGGACCGGCCGCCGTGCTGTTCGTGGGGGCCGCGATCACCGGGGGCGTGAGGAACAAATCGCAATGGGTGTTCAGCGGGATCTGCGTCGCGTCGTCGTCGCTAATCGTCGGCGTGATGGCCGGGGGGATCGGCAGCCGGGCGGTGCACTTCGTCGAACGCCGCCGCGGGTCGGACTGGCCGCCGTGGCGCTCGCAGTTCGTCGGCGGCTTCGTCGCCGGCGTGCTGACGGTCATCGCCTTGGCGGCGGTCGGGGCGACGCTGGCGAACTGGTGAGCGGCGCCCTTCCGTCCCCCCTCGCCCCCTTTTGGGGGAGAGGGGTCGGGGGTGAGGGGGCGGCGACGCGCGAACGCCGTTGAAAGGTCCGCCTCGCTCTCCGTCTGTTTGTCACCGCAGAGAGCGGTTGCCTGCGAACCGTGCGTCACCCTCACCCCCGGCCCCTCTCCCTGAGGGAGAGGGGAGATCCGAGAACGCCCGTCTCGCTGACGATCCGCCCCCCGGGCGGTATCCTGCCCATATGCCCCGGATCATCGTGCAGAAGTTCGGCGGGACCTCCGTCGGCGACACCTCCCGCATTCGCCGCGCCGCCGCCCGCGCCGTCGCCGCCCAACAGGACGGCGCCCAGGTGGTGATGGTCGTCTCCGCCCGCGGCAAGAAGACGGACGAACTGGTCTCCCTGGCCGGCGAGTTCGAGGTCGACCCGCCGGCCCGCGAGATGGACATGCTGCTGGCCACCGGCGAGCAGGAGTCCGTCGCCCTGATGGCGATGGCCCTCCGCGAAGCCGGCGCCGAGGCCGTCAGCCTCACGGGCGGGCAGATCGGCATTTCCACCGACGACACCTACGGCAAGGCCCGCATCCGGGCAATCAGCACCGACCGTCTGAAGGAACATCTCGACGCCGGCCGGATCGTCGTCGCCGCGGGCTTCCAGGGGGTCTCCGATTCGGGCGACATCACCACGCTGGGCCGCGGCGGCAGCGACCTGACCGCCGCCGCCCTCGCCGCGGTGCTGGGGGCGGAGCGGTGCGAGATCTACACCGACGTGCCCGGCGTGTTCACCGTGGACCCGCGCATCGAGCCGGCCGCCTGCAAGCTGGACCGGATCGGGTACGACGAGATGCTCGAACTGGCCAGCCTCGGCGCCGGGGTGATGCACTCCCGCAGCATCGAATTCGCCGGGAAGTACGGCGTGCCGGTGGTCGTCCGCAGCAGCCTGACGGACGAGCCGGGCACCCTGATCACGCGGGCCGGCGTGCCGAAGCGGCCGGTCACGGGGCTGGCGCTGGTCCGCGACGCCGCCCGGGTGACGCTCGCCGGCCTGCCGGACCGCCCGGGGGTGATGGCGGAGATCTTCCGCCGCATGGCGGACCGGGCGATCCCGCTGGACATGGTCGTGCAGGACCTGTCCGTGCAGGGGATCGCGGAGGTGTCGTTCACCGTCCCGCAGGAGGACCTCGCCGGCGCCCTCGCCGCGGCGAAGTCGGCGGTGGACGCGCTGGACGGGGCGGAGGTCACCGTCGGCACGGACCTCGCCAAGATCAGCGCCGTCGGCGCCGGCATGCCGGACCGGCCGGGCGTGGCGGCGAAGATGTTCCGCACGCTGGCCGAGATCGGCTGCAACGTGGAGCTGGTCACCACCAGCGAAATCAAGGTCTCCTGCCTGATCGCCCGCGACCGGGCCGACGAGGCGATCCGGGCCGTGCACGCCGCCTTCGCCCTCGATCAGGCCGCCGACGCCGACGCGGGCGGCGCCCCCGGCGACGACCACCCGCTCTCCCCGCAGGAGCAGCGGGTCCGCACCGTGGTGGAAGGCCTCCAGGGGATGGAGGACATCGTCGTGGCCGACGTCTCGCTGGACGCCCACCAGGCCCGGCTGAGCGTCCGCCCGGTCCCGGATCGCCCCGGCGTGCTGGCCGACCTGTTCGAAGCGGTCGCCGGCGGCCCGGAGGACGATCCGAGCACGGGGGCGACGGTCGACATGATCGTGCAGAACGTCTCGCACGCCGGCCACGCGGCGATCAGCTTCACGGTGCCGGAGTCCGAGGCGAAATACGCCGCCGAACTCGCCTCCGCCCCCGCCGCCGCCTGGGGCGAGGGCGAGGTGCAGACCGACCCGCACGTGGCGAAACTGAGCGTCACCGGCGTGGGCCTCCGCAGCCACACCGGCGTGGGCCTCAAACTGTTCGCCGCCCTCGCCGAGGCGCAGGTGAACGTCCAACTAATCGGCACCAGCGAGATGCGCGTCAGCGTCGTCGTCGCCGCCAACGAGGGCGAAGCCGCGGTCGAGGCGGTGCGGGGGGCGTTCGGGATCGGGTGAGGCGAACAATCTCGAAGGCCATGTGTCCTGCTCATATACCGTCTGGCCTAGAGCAGCAGAACCCATGTCGAATCGAGCAACTGCGGAACCTGCCAAAAACTGGGCGAAGTTCCTCAACCCGGCCTCGCTCAAAGCGAACCTGATCTCCGCCTCGCTATTTCTCGCGGCGTACGAGATTTTCAAAGGCTCGGCGGTCACCTCTATCCGCGGCTTCATCTTTGATGACGACCGTTACTCGGAGCATGTTTCCTCCCGGCACAAGAGCCCACTTAAAGCGTCGTTGCTTTGGCTCCAAGAGCAAGGTGCGATCAACGACCAAGACGTAGAGCTCGCCGACAGGCTCCGACAGCATCGTAATAATCTGGCGCACAACCTGCCCAAACACCTTTCTCTCGTCGACCACAATGTCGAAGCTGAAACGATCGGTTCCATCTATGCGCTAGTTAGTAAAATCGACCGATGGTGGATCCGCGAAGTGCGTATGCCGACGGATCCCGCTTTCGATCATCTCAATCCGAGGGAGATTGCTGACGGCGATCTGAGCTCTGGAACCATGATCTTCCTTAAAGTCATGGCGCACATCGCGACAGGCAATGATGACGAGGCTGCGGACCTGTTCAAATTGTTCGCCAAGGTCACCGGCTGGGCGGATGGGGTAGAAGGAAGGGAGGCGGCAGCCGACTGACCGGATGCCCCAGAACCGGCGGCGCCCGGACGCGCGGGCGACATGCTCTCACCGGGGCGCGGACAGCGGGCCGATCTCCTCTCCGGCCGGGCCGCCGCGGGGTGAGCATGCGGGGGCGCCTCCCGCCGACGCGTCGAAGCCGCCCCGCACATGTTCACCCGGCTCCGCTGACGCTCCGCCGTGAGAGCAATGCGCGCGGCGTTCGCTGTGAGCCCGAAGCGCAAGCGAGGCGCGGAGCCGTCCACCCTCGCTTGCGCTTCGGGCTCACGGTCCCCCCCTACCGCTCGCCGGACGGCGGTTCGGCTCTACCCTGCCCCCGTTCGCTCCCCCTCAGCCCCGCCCCGGTTCGATGCTCGCCGCGCTTCTGCTCGCCCCGTTGTTCGTCGCCGCCCCGGCCGACGTGACCGCCGATTGGCCCGGGTGGCTGGGACCGGAGCGGGACGGGCGGGCCGCCGGGTTCGCCGAGACCGTGGACTGGACCGCGGCGCCGACGGAGCGGTGGCGGGTCGAGGTGGGAACCGGGTACGGCTCGCCGCTGGTCGCCGGGGAGCGGGTCTACCTGCACGCCCGGCAGGGCGGCGACGAGGTGTTGTGGCGGCTGGACGCGGCGACCGGGGAGACCGTCTGGCGGCGGGCTTGGGCGGCGCCCTTCGAGGCCCAACCCGGCGGGGAACGGCACGGGGCGGGACCGAAGGCCTCGCCGTTGCTGGCCGACGGGCGGGTCTTCACCCACGGCATCACCGGCACGCTGCGGGCCTGGGACGCGGAGAGCGGCGAACCGCTCTGGAGCCGCGAACCCGCCGCCCGCTTCGCCCCCGGCCGGCCGAACTGGGGCACCAGCGGCTCCCCGGCCTTCGCCCCGAACACCGGCCCGCACGGCGCCGTCATCCTGCACATGGGCAACGACGACGCCGGCGCTCTGACCGCCTTCGACGCCCGCACCGGCGAGACGATCTGGGAACTGATCGGCGACGGGGCGAGCTATTCCTCGCCCGTCGTCACGACGCTGGAGGGCGTGCGGCAGGTCGTCGTCTGGACCCACGAGGCGGTGCTCGGCGTGGACGCGGCGACGGGAAAGGAACTGTGGCGCAGCCCGCTGCCGCACGTCGGCGGCGATCAGAACATGCCCACGCCGACGATCCACGACGGCACGGTGATCGTCGGGGCCGAGAACCGCGGCGTCCGCGCTCTGCGACCGGAGAAAGGGGCGAACGGCTGGACGGTGGAGCAACTCTGGCACACCGAGGCCGCCTCCCTCGACATGAGCACCGGCGTCATCTCCGGCGGCGTGCTGTACGGCTTCTCGCACCTCCGCAGCGGGCAGTTGTTCGCAATGGACCCGGCGACCGGCGAGTTGCTGTGGTCCACCCGCGGCCGGGAGGGCGACAACGCCACGTTGCTCGCCGTGCCGTCGGCGGACGGAGAAGCCGGCCGCGTGCTGGCGCTGCGGGACGACGGCACGCTGGTCGTCCTCGCCGCCCGCGGGGCGGAGACGGAGATCCTCGCCAGCCACCGCGTCGCCGCCGGCGACACCTGGGCCCCGGCGGCCCCCCTGCCCGGCGGACTGCTGGTGAAGGACCTCGACACCCTCCGCCGGCTGTCGTTCCCGGCGGAGTGAGGCGGGGGCGAAGCTTACGTGACGGCTTCGATCAGCCGGCAATCCTGTGAGCCCGAAGCGCAAGCGAGGCGGACCGACGAAACTGCCTGATCACGACGCCCGCCGCTTGGAGCCTGCTTCAATACCCACCCGAAGCGTCAGCGCGGGCCCGCGGGCCGGAGCCGTGTCCCCCCCGCCGAAGCCCTCGCCCACGCTTCGGGTTGATATGCACGCTCAGTTCAGAAACAGCGTCTTAGCGCTCGTAGCCCGGGAACCAGTACGCCACGGCCTCCTCGTTCACGCCGACCGTGCCGTCCCAGAAGTTCGCGGGGAACTGCCAGTCGCGGGAATAAAGATGGTCCGGCTGCGGGCGCTGTAATTGATTGACGAACCGCTCCCGCACCGGGGGATGGTCCGGGCTGCCGAGGACGTCGCAGTAGCCCAGAATTTCGAAGACGTGCACGCGGTCGTATTTATTGCCTTTCACGATCCGTGTCCCGGCCTTTTGCAGGTCGGTCAGCTTCGCCGTCGGCGGCAGGTCGCGGATCGCGTTCAATAAGGCGCGAAAATTCTCCCGCTCCGCGTCGGTCGGCTCGGGGGCCGGGTTCTTCTTAAATTGAGTCAGGTCGAGGGCGGCGTAGTCGGCGCTGTCGTGCAGCATGTAGGGCTTCCAGAGCCGCTTGAAGGCCAGGGTGAGGAAGTCCGGCTCGAAAGTTTCATCCCCTTCCGGCAGCTCGCGCATCGCGCCGCCGACGCGGATGCCGCGGGCGATCGCGTCGTCGCGGTCCGGGCCGGCGAGGGCGTGGAAGCTGGCGTAACTGCCCAACGCCGACTTGAGGTCGTACCGCCCGTTCGCCACGCCGACGATGAAGGCGTTCGCCAGCGCCGGGCGGTCGACCGCCCCCCAGGCAGCCGTCAGCCAGTCAAGCAGTTCCTCCCGAGCGAACGCCCGCGGCTCGGGGATCCCGCCCTGTCGAACGAGATGGTCCCGCTCCGCCTCCGGGACGAGCGCCCCGCCGTCGTTCGGCTGGTTCCCCGGCCGATCGAAGTCCAGGCGGGCGCTGAACAGCGTCGTGACCGACCGCTCGTCGAGGCCGTAGAGCCCCGCCAGTTTCTTCAGTTTCCGCCGGGACGCCGGCTTGGAGTTCCGGTTCCGGAAGGCCTCCTCGGTCGGCGTGCGGATCGGGCGCGGCATGGCGGGATCGCGGGGGCGTCGAACGGCGGCCCCATCCTGCCGACGCCCCGACGGGGCCGCGAACGTCGCCGGGGCGGCGTCAGGCCGCGGCGGCGAGGGGGGCGGTCGTCCCGTCCGCCGGGGCGGCGGAGTTGTCCAGTTCGGCCAAGATCAGGGCGCCGCGGGCGGTCAGGTAGTCGTCCGGCTTCACGGCCGTGACCGGGCCCAGCGGGAGGGGGAACTGGGCGTCGGCCAGCTCGCGTTCGGCCAGTTCGGCGAACCCGGCGATGCGGGCGGCGCCGCCGCCGCAGAACACCGGCAGGGGCTTGTGGATGTGCCGCAGCGACGGCTCCCGGGAGAACCGGCCGGCGGCTTCGGCGAACAACTCGCCCAAGGCGGCGGCGTGCAGCTCGGCGATCGCCGTCTCTTCCTCGCCCTGCGGGGCCAGCAGGGTGCCGGCGAACTCCTCCCGGCTCCGCCGGCAGGCGTCCACGTCGAGGTACGTCTCGCCGTCCCGCTCGTAGACGACCTCGGCCCGGTCCTCGGCCCGGCGGCGGTCCAGGGCGGTCGTGCCGCCCTCGGCGACGCAGCGGGCGACCACCTTGCCGCCCAGCACCGCGGCCAGTTCCCAACGGTCCGCCCCGCAGATCAGGGCCAGCCCGCGGAAGCCGGTGGCCGGCATCGAGGCGGCGGCGAACGCCTCGGCGGGGTCGATCGCCTCCGGCTCGTAGCCCCGCAGCCGGATCACCCGGGAGAGGAACTCCCGATCCGGCTCGCCGCCGGGGAAGATCACCTTCACCGGCTCCTCGTCAGCGACCGGGTCCGGCAGCAGGGAGTCGATCAGGGCGGCGACGATCTGCCGGGCCGGCGGGTCGTCGGTCGGAACCTTGCCGTCCGGCAGCAGGGCCAGCGGGGGGGTGCCGAACAGCTTGGCGTACTCGTCGGCGGCGTCGCCGAACAGCAGCAGTTCGCTTTCCCCGCCGTCCTCCGGCTGCGTGGTGGCGAAGTTCAGGCCCACCTGTTCGAGCAACCGCCGCCGGGCCGGGCTGTCCGGCAGCACGCCGTAGGCGGCCCGGCAACTGCGGCCGATCGTGCGGCCGCCGCTGCGACGCAGCGACCGGAAGCGGTGGACGCCCAGGTCCAGGACCGACAGGCAGGGGCGGGTCGCGGCGGGCCGGGTCGGGGCGGACATGGCGGAGGGAACCCGGAACGGGGGGCGGGCGAAAACGGGGGGCGGACGACGGCCCGCCGGCGGCGAGCGCCGGGAGCGGATCAGACCGGGAGCGGATCAGACCGGGAGCGGATCAGACCGGGAGCGGATCAGACCGGGAGCGGGTCAGACCGGCGGCGGGTCAGGCCGCGAGGGAATCGGGCCGACGGAAGTCGTCGCGGTCGACGGCGGAGGCGGCGCGGCCACGGGGGGCGTCGGCGAACCGCGGGGCGGCCGGGCCGCCCTCGGCGGCCTGCACGCGGAGCTTCGTCATCCCGGCGCTGCGGCCGTGCAGGGCGATGGACTCCGGCAGGCGGACCGGCTCCTCGACCATCGGCAGACGGTCGGCGATGAGGTCTTCCAGCACGCTCGACCGCGGGGCCGCCGGGGCCGCCGGCGTCGGGGCGGCCGCCCGCGGGGCGGAGCCGGCCGGCACGGGCGACTCCTCGCCCAGATGTCGCCGGGCGATGAACGCCGCGACGGCGGCCCCCACCAAGCCGCCCAGGCCGGCGCCGACCGGCAGCCACGGGAACCCGGGGCCGGCGGCCTGCTCGGCCTTCGCCTCCGCCTCGGGGGCGGGCTCCGGGGCGGGCGGATCGACGGGAATCGGCTTGGCGGCGCCGGGGGAGATCGGTTGCGGGGCGGCCAACGGCTGCGGCGCCGCGAGCTGCGGCGCCCCCGTGGCCGGCTGCGACGACGGGGCCGACGTCCGGGGGGCGGCGGGGACGGCGTCGGAGTAGCGGCCCGGGGACATCGGCATCGACGCCACCCGCCGCGGGTCCACCCCGGAGCGCCCGGGGTTCGGGGCGCTCAGACCCGGCGCCGCGGGCAGATCCTCCAGCGGCTGCAAGTGGGAGCCGTTGTCCGCCAGGGCGGCCCCGTCGCCGTAGAAGGGCGAGTCGCCGGGGGCCGGCAGCAGGGCCACCTCGTCGCCCCGGTCGCCGTACAGGTGCGTCACGTCCACGACCGTCTCCCCCTCGCCCACCAGTTCGCCGGGGGCCAGGTTGGAGGGGTCGAACTCGGACGGGGCGGCGAGGCCCTCCGGGGCGGCGAGGCTCAACGCCGGTTCGCCGGCCGCCGAGGTCCGGCGGGGCGGGGCCGGCGCCGGGGCGGGCAGATCGGCGACCGCGTCGGCGCGGGGCAGCGACAGCGGCGGCGTGACGAGCGAATCCCGCCCGCCGGCCTCGCCCGTGGACGCCCCCCGCCGCGGGGAGATCCGCCCCGGGGCCGCCGGGTCGGCGGCTGGCGCGGGGGCCGGGGCCGGCGGGACCGGCTCGAACGACTCCGCCAGCGAGACGGCCTCCGGCTCTTCCTCGCGCACCAGGTCGGGGAACGGCACGTCGCGGAAGGAGCGCCACTGGGCCGGCGTGACGGAGCCGGCGCCGAAGATCAGGATCGTCCCGTCCGGCAGCGGGCCGCCGGGGGGCTGCCCGGCCGCGGCGGCCGGCGGCAGCACGCCCACCGCCGCGATCGACTCCGCCGGCAGGTTCAGGCTGTTCAGCACCGCGGGGACGTTGGCGTCCGCCTCGTCCAGCTTGAGCAGCACCGGGCGGTCGGTCAGCCCGACCAGCGCCACGTGGGCCCGGCGCCGCTCCCGCGGGCCGGTGCCCGGGATCGGGTCGCAGACGATCACGTCGCCGTCGGCCAGCGGCAGGTGCAGGCCGGGGTTGAACTGCACCGCGCGAACCTGCTGCCCGCCGCGGATCACCCGCACGGTGCGATTGGCGTTGCCCATCAGCCCGCCGGCCCGCTCCATCAGGGCGGAGAGGGTCGGGGCGGTGTAGGTGAACTCGTAGGTCCGCGGCTGCGTCACGGCGCCAAGTACGCTGATTCGGGCCGGAGCCGCGGCGACCGCCTCGTCGTGGTTCACCTGGGAGACGGCTTGCCCCCCGCGGGCGGCGACGGCCTGATCCCGGGCGAAGGACTGCCGGGCGTTGGCGAGCTGCCGCTGGTAGGCCTGCTGTTGGCGCAGCAGCGCCGCCTGCTGGGGCGTGAGCGTCTGCGAACCCGTGGTCTGCGACTGGGCGGCGTACCCCTGCGGCGGGGCCGCGGCGGGCGGGGCGGCGGGCGGGGCGGCGGGCGGGGCGGCGGGCGGCGTAGCGCCGTCCGGCCGGAGGCCGAAGGCGGCGAACGGCCCGCCGCCGGTCGGCTCCGCGGCGGCGTTCGGTTCCGCGGCGGGCGTTTCCGGCGTGCGGGGGCTGTCGGCGAACAGGCCGAAGAACCCGCGCCGCGGCTCCGTCTGCGTCGGGACCGATTGTTGGACGCCGTCGGGGACGAGCTGGGCCGGGGCGAAGTCCGCGGCGCCCGCGGCGGCGAGCAGCGCCGCGGGGGTCGCCGCCGCCCGCACGGCCCGGCGGAACGGTCCGACGGCCGGCGCGCCTCGTCCGGCGACCCGGTCACGAGCGGCGAACTGTCCGCGGGCGGCGGAGCGGCGTCCCAAGTTCATCGTCGGCCCGGTCCGTGCAGGGGGGTGCGTGAGCCGGACAACCCGCCCGGCGGCGAACGATCCCCCCGGCGCGGTTCAGCCGCGCCCCGCCGGGAGATCGTCCCGTCCTCCCATCGGCCGACCCTCACAGCCCGCATGACCCGAACCGTCGCTCCCGGCGCTTTGGGAGCGATTTTTCCGCGCGCCCGACTCCGGGAGCTTCGTTCTCCCCTCTCCCTTGAGGGCGACGGGCGGTGCGCCGGCTGCCTCTCTCTGCAGTGACAGGCCGGACGGGAGAGCGAGCCGGGCCGGGAATGATGTGCGGAGATCACTGCCCCCTCACCCCCGGCCCCTCTCCCCCAAAAGGGGGGCGAGGGGGGACGAGGACTGCGGACGTTGAGGAGCGGTTCGTTCCGCTCTTCTCCCCTCTCCCTTGAGGGAGAGGGGCTGGGGGTGAGGGTGACGCACGGTTCACCCGTTCCCGCTCTCTGCAATGACCGACCAACCGGTCGAGTGAGAAAGCGGTCCGTAAACAGCCTTCGAGAGTCGCTGCCCCCTC